>JBGSBQ010000030.1:0-15750 GCA_041730475.1 Sphingomonadaceae bacterium | reverse complement strand
CATAGCTGATCACCGACAGGTCGTGCGGAACCCGGATGCCGGCCTCCTGGAAGCAGGACAGCGCGCCGACCGCCATTTCATCATTGGCGCAGAACAGTGCCGTGCACGGATAGCCAGAATCCATCAGCTCCCTGGCGGTAGCGCGGCCACCGGCGGGCGAGAAGTCGCTCTCGGCAATCCACAAGGTGCTGGTGTCGATGCCCTGCTCCTGCAGCTCCGCCATGAAGCCGTCGATACGCGCCACGTTATCCGGCAGCCGCGCCGGGCCGGCAATCACGGCGATCTTGCGGTGCCGGTGCTGCAGCAAGGTACGTGCTGCCTGACGACCACCCAGATGGTGATCGACCGTGAAGCACTGGTCCGGCATGCTGGCATAGTCCTGATTCAGGATCACCAGCTTGTGCTGCATCGGCCCGAGCGCCGCAAAATCCTCTTCCAGCAGCGCGCTGCTCATCGCAATCAGGCCGTCGCAACCACGCGCGATCAGGAACTCGATGCCTTCGATGGCCTGAGCGCGATCGTCGCCACGACCGACGCCGAAGGTCACCACCATGTGCAAGCCGGCGGCGCGCAGTTCGTTGTCGATAATCTGCAGGATCGGCGTGTAGAAGGTACCGCTCAGCACCGGAATGTACACGCCTATCATCTGGCTTGATCCGGACAGCAGCGTGCGCGCCGCGTGCGAGGGCCGGAAGTCCAGCTGCTCAATCGCCTGCCGCACCTTGGCCAGCGTGGCCGGCGCCACGGAACCACGCCCGCTGACCACGCGCGAGGCAGTCCCGAGACCCACTCCGGCGAGGCGCGCAACGTCTTTGATGGTGGCCATGGCTATCCTTTGGCGTTACGCTGCCGCAGCCAGGCGCTGGCCGCTGGCACGATCGAACAAGGACACCCGGCTGGCATCGATCGCAAACGCGACCTGCTGGCCGGACACGTAGGCCCCCTGCTGCACGATGGCCGACAGCTGATGGCTGCCGCATTGCAGCCACACCACCAGATGATTCCCCATCGGTTCCACCAGCGTGACCGTGCCCTGCAAGGGACCGTCAGCCCGAATCTGCACATGCTCGGGACGTACGCCCAGCACCACGGCCCGGCCGGCGTCGTCCAGCACCGGGTCCAGTGCCAGCGTCAGCGGCGCTGCCGCGAACAAGCCGGCGGCACCCAGCTGGCCCTCGATAAAGTTCATCGCTGGCGTACCGAGGAAACCGGCCACGAACAGGTTGGCCGGCCGTTCATAGACTTCGGTCGGGGTGCCGATCTGCTGCACGCAACCGCCTTGCATCACCACGATGCGGGTCGCCAGCGTCATCGCCTCGACCTGATCGTGGGTCACGTAAATCATGGTCGAGCGCAGCGTCTGGTGCAGCACTTTCAGCTCGCGCCGCAATTCGGTACGCAACTTGGCATCGAGGTTGGACAACGGTTCATCGAATAGGAACACGCTGGCCTCGCGCACCAGCGCACGCCCGATCGCGACGCGCTGACGCTGACCGCCCGACAACTCGGCCGGTTTGCGCTGCAACAGCGGCTCCAGTTGCAGCATGCCGGCCGCACGCCCGACGCGGCGTGCAATCTCGGCCTTCGGCAGGCCGGCAATGCGCAGGCCAAACGACATATTTTTTTCGACCGTCATGGTCGGGTACAGCGCGTACGACTGAAACACCATGCCGATGCCACGCTCGCTGGGATCGACACCATCCATATCGCGCCCGGCGATGGTCAGCGTACCGCCACTCGGTTCGATCAGGCCGGCGATGCTGTGCAACAGCGTCGACTTGCCACAGCCGGAAGGCCCCAGCAGTACCAGGAACTCGCCCTGCTGCACCGACAGATCGAGCTCCCGTATCACCTGGTTCTTACCCAGCGTGATGGAGAATTGGCGTAATTCGACGTTCGACATCCATTAACCTTTCACAGCACCGGCGGCGACACCGCGCACGAACCAGCGGCCGGAGAAAAAATACAGCGCCAGCGGCACCAGTGCCGTCAGGATGGTCGCTGCCATGTTCACGTTGTACAGGCGGGTACCGGTGGTGGTGTTGATCACATTATTCAACTGCACCGTCATCGGCAGATGCTCGCGGCCCGCGAACACCAGTCCCAGTATGTAATCGTTCCAGACCCCGGTGACCTGCATGATGGCCGCCACCGCAATCATCGGTAGCGACAAAGGCAGCATCACCTGCAGGAAGATGCGGAAGAATCCACCGCCATCGATACGCGCCGCCTGATACAGCTCCTGCGGTATGGTCGCGTAGTAATTTCGGAACAGCATGGTCATCACCGGCATGCCAAACACCAGATGCACCAGCACGATGGCCGGCAGCGAGCCAAACAGCCCCATGGTGGCCAGCAGCCGCACCAGCGGATAAATCATGACCTGCACTGGCACGAAGGCACCGACCATCAGCACGCCGAACAAAAAGTTGGCACCGCGAGGCCGCCAGAACGCCAGTGCATAACCGTTGATGGCGCCCAGCAGGATAGGCAGGATGGTGCTCGGCACCGTGATCGCCACCGAATTCCAGAACCCGGCGCTGACGCCCTCGCAGGCAGCACCGGTACAGACTTCGCTCCAGGCCTGGCGCCATGGCTCCAGCGTCACCGCCATCGGCAAGGCCAGCACGCTGCCAGTGCGGATTTCATCCATCGACTTGAGCGAGGTCACCAACATCACGTACAACGGCAGCAGGAAGAACAGCGCGGCGCTGATCAGGAAGGCATAGATGCCGATCCGGGCCGGCGTTAAACGGCGCGGCTTCATGCCTGCCTCCGCTGACGGCTGCGGGCATAGGCATACGGCGCCAGCAAGGCCAGCACAGGCACCAGCAGCACCACGGCGGCCGCCGACGCAAGGCCGATGTTCGAGCGCAGGAACAGATGGTCCATGATGAATTTGGCCGGCACTTCGCTGGCGATACCGGGACCGCCCTGCGTCATCGCTACCACAGCGTCGAACAGCTTGACCACGGCCACTGCCAGCAGCAGGAACACGGTAGAAAAGGTCGCGCCCAGCATCGGCACCACGATCGACAGGTAGACGCGCCACGTCGGGATGCCGTCCAGCCGCGCCGCCTTCCAGATTTCCGGGTCGATGCCGCGCAGGCCGGCCAGCATCAGCGCCATCACCAGCCCGGAGGCTTGCCATACAGTGGCGATCACCACGGTATAAATGGCCATGTCCTGATCGACGATCCAGTCCAGATTGACGTCGTGGAAGCCCAGCTGTTGCAGGGCCTGTTCCAGCCCATTGCCGGGCGTGAGCAGCCATTGCCATACCAGCCCGGTGGCGACGAAGGACATCGCATACGGGTACAGGAAGATGGTACGCAGCACGCCCTCGCCGGTGACATTCTGGTCGATGAATACCGCCAGCAGGAAGCCGATCACCATGCAGACGCCGATGAACAGCAAACCGTACACCATCAGGTTATGCAGCGACAGCATCCAGCGCTCGTTGGCGAACAGGCGCTCGTACTGCGCCAGCCCGACGAAATTGTCGGAGGCGAAGGTACGCGAGCTGGTGAACGAGACTTTCAGCGTCCACAGCGCCGCACCGATGTAGGCTACGATCACGGTGAGCGCCATCGGCAGCAGGGCTGCAAACGGCGTCACGGAGCGCAGGCGAAGTCGCGTCATGGCTTAATCCCGCAGCGCAGCGGCGATGTTTTTCTGCGCCGTTTCGACTGTCATCTTGGTGTTCCAGAAGGCCGTCAGCACGTCCTGCAGCGCACCATTCTGGTCCGGCGACAGATACACTTCGGTCACGCCGACCACGCGCGTCTTGTCCTTCAGGATGGCCGCGCCTTTTTGCGCGCACAGGTCCAGCGTGCTGGCATCCATGTCGCTGCGCGGCGGGATCGAGCCTTTCAGCTTGTTGAAGGCGATCTGGGTCGGCGCTGCCACCGACACATTGCCCAGCAGCTCCTGCGCTTTCAGCACGTTCGGATTACTGGTCTTGGGGAACACGAACACATCGCCCTGAATCAGATACGGCGCGGCGGCGCCCAGGCCGGGGATGCAGCCGTAGTGGGTGCCCGGCGCCAGCTTGGCATTGGCGAATTCGCCCTTGGCCCAGTCGCCCATGATCTGCACGCCGGCCTTGCCGGTTATCAGCATGGCGGTGGCGTCGTTCCAGTTGCGGCCCGGCGCACCGGCGTCCACATACGATTGCAGCCGCTTGTAGGCTTGCAGGACTTTCTTGAAGGCGTCGGAATTGATGGCACGCTGGTCGCGGTCGCGGATCACGCTCAGGTACAGCTGCTTGCCGCCGACGTTGGCCAGCATGGCCGAGAACAAAATGGTCTCCTGCCACGACTGGCCACCATGCGCCAGCGGCACCACACCGGCCGCTTTCAGCTTGTCGAGCGCGGCGAACAGTTCGTCCACCGTCGCTGGTTCCTTGGCGATACCGGCTTTCTTGAACGCGGCTTGCGAGTACCAGATCCAGGTCTGCATGTGGATGCTGAGTGGCACCGCGTAATAATGGCCTTTGACCTTGATCGCATTGATGAACGGCTCGGGCAGGGTCTTGTCCCAGTTTTGTTTGGCCGCCAGCGCATCGACGTTGTTCAGCAGCCCCATCTCGATCACGTCGACGAACTGTTTAGAGGTGTTGAACTGCGCCGCCGTGGGCGGATTGCCGCCGACGATGCGGTTGATCGTCACGGCACGCGCCTGATCACCACCGGCGATGGCGCTGTCGGCCCAGACCCCGCCAGCGGCGCGGTAAGCCTGCGCGATTTCCTTGACGGCCGCCGATTCGCCGCCCGAGGTCCACCAGTGGATTACCTCGGCGGTCGGGCCGGCAGCGTGCGACGATGCGCCCGCTGCCAGCAGCAAGCCAGCAGCGAACGCTCTTTTGTATGCGTGAACCATCGTGTCTCCTTGTGTGCGGCCCCGTGGTGCGGTGCAGCGTGTCATTTGTTTTTGGAGCGCTTTGTTGGAAACGTTCCCAATGACTAGGCCCGACTATAGCACCGGCTGAAAACCGTAGTCAAATGAATATTGTAAATTGCCGCTTCAAGTATCTGATGAACCACAAGCCGATTGTCGGGTACCATCTGGCGCGTAGTTCTCACCCTCACTACTTCGGGAGCAATACATGCGTTTGACTTTCACCCTGCTGCTGGCTACCGCCGGCATCGCCCCCTTTGCACAAGCTGCTGATACCCTCAGCGTGGTCTATTGCGGTCAACTGGTCGATACCCAGGCCGGCAAGCTGCTGGGAGCATCCAGCATCATCATCGAAGGCAAACGCATACGCGAAGTGGCTGCTGGCCGCAAAGTGCTGGCCGATGCTACCGTTATCGACCTGTCCGACCAGACCTGCATGCCGGGCCTGATCGACAGCCACACCCACATGACAGGCCAGACCAGCCCCACCGCCTACACCGACCAGTTCCGCTGGAATAACGCCGACTACGTGATCCGCTCCACCGTGTATGCGCGCACCACGCTGATGGCTGGCTTTACCACGGTGCGCAACATGGGCGACAACGACAATGAGTCGGTCTCGCTGCGCAATGCGATCAACGCGGGCGTGATCCCGGGGCCGCGCATCTACACGGCCGGATTGGCGATCGGCAGCACCGGCGGTCATGCCGATGGCACCGACGGCTATCGCAAGGATCTGGCCGGTAATCCGGGACCGGAGCAAGGCATCATCAACAGCGCCGACGACGCCCGTAAGGCAGTGCGCCTGCATTACAAGAACGGCGATGACCTGATCAAGATCATGCCGTCCGGCGGGGTGCTCGATGAAAGCAGCAGCGTCGATAACGCGCAGATGACGCTGGAAGAGATCAAGGTGGTGGTGGAGACGGCGCGCGAATATGGCTTCACCGTGGCGGCCCATGCGCATGGCGCGGAAGCGATACGGCGCGCCGTCATCAGCGGCGTCGACTCGATCGAGCATGGCACCTTCCTCAATGACGAAGACATCAAGCTGATGAAGGAACACGGTACCTATTTGGTGCCGACCATCATCGCCGGCAAATATGTCGAGGAAAAGGCCAAGGTGCCCGGCTACTTCCCGCCGCAGATCGCCGCCAAGGCGCTGGCCGTCGGGCCACTGATTCAGGGTGCTGCCGGCCGCGCTTACAAGGGCGGTGTGAAGATCGCCTTCGGGACCGATGCGTCGGTCTATCCGCACGGGCAGAATGGCAAGGAGTTCGGCTATCTGGTCGATGCCGGCCTGCCGCCGATGGCAGCGCTGCAGAGCGCCACCGTGCATGCGGCAGCGCTGCTCAAGCATGACAAGGATCTCGGTAGCATCAGCGCCGGCAAGCTGGCCGATCTGGTGGCGGTGAAGGGCAATCCGCTGACCGATATTAGCTTGATGACCAAGATCAGCTTCGTCATGAAGGATGGTGTGGTGTACAAGCAGGATAGCAAGGCGACGGCTGTGGTGCTGGCGGAAGAGATGACGCATCTGCCGCAGGATGTGGGCCACGGTTTCTGACCGGAGTGCACCGGCTAGCGACGTGTGCCTGAACCTCATAGCAAAGCCGGGGTCTGTCCTGAATGCCGTTAAGTTAAATTGTCGTTTCGCGCGCTTGCACCCCAAGACAAAACCTGGGGTCAGACCCGCCGGGTCTGACCCCGGCTTTACGTCTGTGGGGTTTGCCAGCCGATCTGCGCCTTAACTGGTCTGACTAAGCCGGTGGGTGGGGCTAGCGCCGCAGGTTGCGATACTGCGTCGGCGTCACCCCCACCGTCGCCTTGAACTGGCGCGTGAAAGCCGAGTGATCGCCATAGCCGCAGGCTTGCGCAATCTCCGCCACACTGCCCTCACCGTCCAGCATGCGCGAAGCGGCATCCAGCCGGGTCTTGATGATCATCTGGCGTGGCGTCAGGTGAAAGATCCGCAAAAAATAGCGCTCAATCTGCGCCACCGACATGTTCGCGATGCGCGCCAGTTCGGGCAGCTGCAAGGGCTGGTCGAACTGCTCATGGATCATCTGCACCGCCGCCGCCACCTTGCGATATGCCGGATTCTTCTTGTCCACCATCGCCAGGTCGCGTGAAATCCCGGTCAGTCCGATAATCCGCCCCTGCGCATCGCGCAAGGCCACCTTGCGCGTCAGGCACCAACCCGGATCACGGTTCGGATACAGGTGCAATTCCAGCTGGTCCTCGATCGCCCCGCCCCCGGCCAGCACCGCCATATCCTGCGCCAGATAGCTGTGCCCGAACGGCTGTGCAAACACCTCGGCCGGTGTGCGCCCCAGCAGCGCGGCCTTGCTGCGCAGGCCACAGCGCTGTACCAGCGTCTGATTCACCACCACGTAGCGGCCGGCGTCATCCTTGACGAAGAACACCACATCCGGCAGCGCATCAAATAGCTGCTCGCTAAAAAAGGGGTCGGCAATGCCGGCTCCCAGCACCGTGCGCATCGGCGCCGGCTGATCGATGATTGGCTCCATGCGGCTATTCTCTCACGACTCTCACAATGCGATTGTGCAGATTTCGTCATCCATGATGCGCAGGCGATGCAAGACAGCAGAGTGACATCGGCATAAGATTTCACCCATGAAAACCATCTCGATTATCGATTCCCACACGGGCGGCGAACCGACCCGCCTCGTCACCGACGGCGGCCCTGACCTCGGCACCGGCCCGCTCAGCGAACGACTGGCGCGGCTGCGCGACGAGCACGATTATTTCCGCTCTGCCGTGGTCTGCGAACCGCGCGGCTCCGACGTGCTGGTGGGCGCCCTGCTGTGCCAGCCGCACGCCCCCGATTGTGCGGCGGGCGTCATCTTCTTCAACAATGTCGGCTACCTCGGCATGTGCGGCCACGGCACCATCGGGCTGGTCGCCTCGCTGGCCTATATGGGCCGCATCGGCCCCGGACGGCACCGCATCGACACCCCGGTCGGCGTGGTCGAAGCGGAGCTGCATGAAGACGGCAGCATCACCGTCGATAATGTCGTTTCCTACCGCAGCCAGAAGCAGGTCACGGTGCAAGTGGCCGGCCATGGCTACGTGAGCGGTGACGTGGCATGGGGCGGCAACTGGTTCTTCCTGGTGTCCGAGCATGGCATGTCGCTGCGGCGCGATAACGTCGAAGCGCTGACCGCCTTCACGCAAGCGATCGCGGTGGCACTGATGGCCAGCGACATCAGCGGCGACGATGGCGCCGTGATCGACCACATCGAACTATTCTCCCCGTCGCTGACCGGCGCCGACAGCCAGAACTTCGTGCTATGCCCCGGCAAAGCCTACGACCGTTCGCCCTGCGGCACCGGCACCAGCGCCAAGCTGGCCTGTCTGGCGGCCGATGGCAAACTGGCGCCCGGTGCCTTGTGGCGTCAGGAGAGCATCATCGGCAGCGTGTTCGAAGCCAGCTACCAGTATCGCGGTGAACAGCTGATCCCCAGCATCCGCGGCAAGGCCTGGGTCAATGCGCAGGGTAAGCTGATCCTCGATCCAAGCGATCCTTTTGTCTGGGGCATCCGGTGACATCCAGCCAGCCGACCGACGTGATCGTCATCGGCGCCGGCATCATCGGCGCCGCCTGTGCTGACGCGCTCGCAGCGCGCGGCCTGCAGGTCACGCTGATCGAGCAGGACATGGTCGGCAGCGGCGCCACGGCGGCCGGCATGGGCCATCTGGTGGTGATGGACGATAACCCGGCCGAACTGGCGCTGTCGGCGTACTCGATCGCGCTGTGGAACCAGCTGGTGGCGGGACAGCCGCAGCGCCACGAATACAGCCGCTGCGGCACCATCTGGGTCGCCGCCGATGAAGAAGAAATCGCCGCCGCCCACGTCAAGGCCGATACGCTGACGGCGCACGGGTTGGCCTGCCAGATGCTGTCCCCCACCGCGCTGTACCAGCGCGAACCGCAGCTGCGTCCCGGCCTTGCCGGCGGCCTGCTGGTGCCCGGCGATGGTCTGGTATATCCGCCCAAAAGTGCGCGCATCCTGCTGGAGCGCGCCCTGCAGCACGGCGCACAGATGGTGCGCGGCGCCGTCGCCCTGATCGAAGACCATGGCGTGCGTCTGGCCGATGGCAGCCGCCTGCAGGCGCCGCATGTGGTGCTGGCAGCCGGCTCGCGCTCGACCCAGCTGCTACCCGGGCTGCCGGTGCAGCCGAAGAAAGGCCATGTCGCCATCACCGACCGCTATCCCGGCTTCATCCGCCACCAGCTGGTGGAACTGGGCTATATCAAGAGCGCCCATGCGGCCAGTGGCGATTCGGTCGCCTTCAATTTGCAGCCGCGCCCCACCGGCCAGATCCTGATTGGCTCCTCGCGCCAGTTCGACACCACCGATCTGGCCGTCGACCACGCGATCCTGACGCGCATGCTGCGCCATGCCGCCAGCTACACCCCGGCACTGGCGCAACTCAACCTGCTGCGCTGCTGGACCGGCTTGCGCGCGGCCAGCCCGGACGGCTTGCCGCTGATCGGCCCTAGCAGCGTACGCCGCGGCCTGTGGCTGGCCACCGGCCATGAAGGACTGGGCATCACCACCGCGCTGGCCACGGCCCAGCTGCTGGCGACCCAGTTGAACGGCGAATCGAGCCCGATTCCCTACACGCCCTACCTGCCCAGCCGCTTCGACGCTACAGCGCCAGCGCAGCACAAGGAACTGGAGGCCAGCCATGACTAAGAATGTCAGCTTGCGCGTCAATGGCCGTCAGGTCAGCGTCGAACCGGGCACCACGGTGGCTGCCGCCATTGCGCACGCCGGCAATGGCGCCACCCGGCGCTCCGTCAGCGGCATGCTGCGCGCGCCGTTGTGCGGCATGGGCGTGTGCCAGGAATGCCGGGTGCAGATCGATGGCCGCGAACACCAGCTGGCCTGCCAGACCCTGAGCGCGGAAGGCATGGAGGTCAGCACCGTATGAAAAATGATCTGATGCAGCTTCCTTTTGATGTGCTGGTGATCGGCGCCGGACCGGCCGGACTGGCGGCGGCCCACGCAGCGGCGGAACGGGGCAAGCGGGTCGGTCTGGTCGACGACAATCCGGCCGCCGGTGGCCAGATCTGGCGCGGCGGCCCGGAACAGCAACCTGACCCGCGCGCACAGGTGCTGTGGGGTGCGCTGCAAACCTCGGGCCACGTCAGCTATATGCCCAGCACCCGCGTGCTGTACGCGCCACAACCCGGCCAGCTGCTGGTTCAGACGCAGGGCCAGCGCGATCAGTCATCGGCCGTACTGCGTTATCAGCAGCTGATTCTGGCCACTGGCGCGCGCGAACTGCTACTGCCCTTCCCCGGCTGGACCTTGCCCGGCGTGACCGGCGCCGGTGGCCTGCAGGCGCTGGCCAAGGGCGGCTATCCGCTGGAAGGACGACGCATCGTCGTCGCCGGTTCTGGCCCGCTGCTGCTGGCCGTTGCCGCCACGCTGCGCGACAAGGGCGCCATCATCGCCGCCATCGTCGAACAGGCGCCGGTCAGCCGGCTGGCGCGCTTTGCCGCCGGCCTGCTGGCCACGCCGTCGAAACTGACGCAGGCGCTGGAACTGTCACGCCGCCTGCACGGGGTGCTGTACCTGAAGGATGCGTTCGTGCGTTCGGCCCAGTCCTCGCTGTACAACGAGGGCTTGCAGTCGGTACTGATCCAGCAAGGCAGCGACCCGGCCAACGCCCTCACCATCGATTGCGATTATTTAGCCTGCGGCTACGGCCTGCTGCCCAACGTGGAACTGGCGCTGGCGCTCGGCTGCGCCGTCAGCGCCACGGTGCAGGTCGACCAGCAGCAGCAAACCAGCATCCCCGGCATTTATTGTGCCGGTGAAGGCACCGGCATCGGCGGCGTCGACCTGGCGCTGGCCGAGGGCCGCATCGCCGGTCTGGCGGCAGCCGGTGAGCGCAGCATTCCCGCCGCGCTGCAGGCCGAGCGGGCCCGCTGGCAGCGCTTTGCACAAGGCCTTGCGCGCGCCTTCGCGCTGCGCCCGGAGCTGCGCGCACTGGCACGCGACGACACCATCGTATGTCGCTGCGAAGACGTTTGCCATGGCGAGCTGCGTCAGCATGACAGCTGGCGCAGCGCCAAGCTGCACACGCGCTGCGGCATGGGGCCGTGCCAGGGCCGCATCTGCGGCGGCGCCACCGATGTGCTGTATGGCTGGCGCCCGGAGGCAGTACGCCTGCCGTTGTCACCAGCGCGCATCAGCAGCATGCTGACGACCGAATAATTCACGCATTAATTTACGCTTTAATTCACGCATACATGCACCATCACACCAAGGAGAGCCATATGGCAGCAGCAAAATGGGAAGGGGTATTCCCCGCCGTCACCACCAAGTTCAAACCGAACGAGGACCTCGATCACGCTGAAATGGAAAAGCACTTCGCGTTCCAGATCGACAGTGGCGTCAATGCCCTGCTGACCTGCGGCTCGCTGGGCGAAGCCAGCACCCTGTCGTTCGACGAAAAACTGGAAGTGGCACAGACCGCGCTGCGCGTGGCCGACGGCCGTGTACCGGTGCTGGTCAACGTCAGCGAAACGCGCACGCTGACCGCCTGCCGCTTTGTCGAGAAGGCGCACGAGATGGGCGTGCAGGGTTTGATGGTGATGCCGTCGGTGCTGTATGCGGCCGATTCGCGCGAAGCCAGCGACAACCTGCGCACCATCGCCAAGGCGGCGCAGCTGCCGATCATGGTCTACAACAATCCGGTCTCTTACAAGGTCGACCTGACGCCGGACGACTTCAAGGCGCTGGCCGATTGCGAATGGATCGTGGCGATCAAGGAATCGACCGACAACATCCGCCGCATCACTGACCTGCGCAACGCTGTCGGCCATCGCTACCAGCTGTTCATGGGCGTCGATGACCTGTCGTTCGAAGGGCTGGCCGTGGGTGCCGATGGCCTGCTGGCCGGGCTGGTGGTGGCGTTCCCGAAAGAGACCGTGGCGCTGTATAAGCTGATGAAGGCCAAGCGCTGGGATGAAGCGTTGAAGCTGTACCAGTGGTTCATGCCGCTGATGCACCTCGACGTGTCGAACAAGCTGGTACAGAACCTGAAACTGGTCGAGACGCTGGCCGGTGTCGGCAACGAAAACGTACGCCGCCCGCGCCAGCCGCTGCAAGGCGCCGAGCGCGAACGCGTCACCGCCATCGTGACGCAAGCGCTGGCTACCCGTCCGGACGTCAGCCTGCTGTTCTAAAGCGCGTTACAGGTCGGTGATTTCTTTGTGGCGTGGCACCAGCAACTTCATCACCGACCACGCCACCAGATAGGCCAGCGCGCAAATGGCGAACATGATCATGTAACCGGTGTGGATGTCGTTGACCGATTTGTAGTAATCGAACACCCAGCCTCCCAGCTTGGTCAGCAACACACCACCGATGCCGCCGGCCATGCCGCCAATGCCGATCACCGAGGCCACGCTCTTTTGCGGGAACATGTCGGACACGGTGGTGAAGATATTCGCCGACCAGGCCTGATGCGCCGACGCTCCCACGCCGATCAGCAGCACCGGCACCCAGAAACTGATGGAACCGAACGGCTGCGCCAGCAGCACCACCAGCGGGAAGAAGGCAATCACCAGCATCGCTTTCATGCGGCCATCATACGGCGCCGCACCGCGCGCCATGAAGTAGCTGGGGAACCAGCCGCCGCCGATACTGCCGATCATCGTCATGCTATACAGGACCGCCAGCGGCAGCACGATGGCCGGCCCTTTCATGCCGTACTGCGCCGACAGATAGGTCGGCAGCCAGAACAGGAAGAACCACCACACGCCGTCGGTCATGAATTTGCCAAAGGCGAAGGCCCAGGTCTGGCGATATTTCAGCAACTGCAGCCACGCTACCTTGCGTGCCGCAGCCACACCGTTGTCGACCGGTGCCAGCTGGTCGCTGCGGATGTACGCCAGCTCGTCGGCGCTCAGGCGCGGCTGCTGTTCCGGCTTTTCGTACAGGGTAATCCAGACACTCATCCAGATGAAGCCCAGCATGCCGATCATGATGAAGGCGGCTTGCCAGCCCCAGATGGCGGCGATCAGCGGGACGCAGATCGGGGCCAGAATGGCGCCCACATTGGCGCCGGAATTGAAAATGCCGGTGGCGAAGGAGCGTTCCTTCTTCGGGAAATATTCAGCCGTGGCCTTGATCGCGGCGGGGAAGTTGCCCGCTTCGCCGATGGCCAGCACCGCACGCGACAGCATGAAGCCGGCGATCGAGGCCGGCAGCACGGCCAGTCCGAGCGCGCTGCTCAGCACCCCGACCGCCTCGCCCATCGGCACCGAGAACGCATGCATCAGCGCGCCCAGCGACCAGATGCAGATCGCCACCACATACGCGGCCTTGGTACCGATCTTGTCGACCACGCGGCCGGCCAGCAGCATCGAGATCGCGTAGACAAACTGGAAGGCGGCGGCGATGTTGGCGTAGTCGGTATTACTCCAGCCAAATTCCTTCGATAAATCCGGCGCCAGCAAACTTAACACCTGACGGTCCAGATAATTGACGGTGGTGGCGAAAAACAGCAGCGCGCAGATGGTCCAGCGGTATTTACCGACGGTCCGGGCGCTGACTGAGCCCACGTTGGGCGGGGTCAGAGGCTCGTTCAGGTTCATGGCATCACTTATTTTATGATTGTGGTGATGATCTCTCGGTCTCCAGCGAGATCATGTAGTCGTATGTCATCGTACAACCATAAAACAAGGGAAGCAAGCGGAAACTCTGCTTTCCGCTGCTCGTTGTGGCAAATATCACCGGTGTTGTACGATGACATTTTAAATAACTATGCAGCAGAGCCCTGCTTGGGCGCACCGGTCAACACCAGCGCCAGCAGACTCAGCAGCGCTGCGCCGGACAGGTAATAGCCGACGTACTGCAAGCCATAATTGGTGGCCAGCCAGGTCGCGATGTAGGGCGCCAGCGACGCTCCCAGAATACCGGCCAGATTGAACGTCAGCGAGGCGCCGGTATAGCGCACCTCGGCCGGGAACAGTTCCGACAACATGGTGCCCAGCGGCCCATAGGTCATGCCCATCAGGCCCAGCCCCAGCGACATGAACAGCGTCACACTCACTGTGGTGCCAGCCCCGAACAGCGGCGCCATCGACAGACCAAACAGCGCGATCGCGGCCGAGACCACGATCAGCGTGCTGCGGCGGCCATAGCGGTCCGCCAGCAAGGCCGCAACGGGAATCGTCAGGCCAAAGAACAGCACGGCGAACAGTTGCAGGATCAGGAAGTCCTTGCGCGTGAAATGCAGGGCGCTGGTGCCCCAGCTCAGTGCGAACACCGTCATCAGATAGAACAGCACAAAGGTCGCCAGCGCGATCAGCGTGCCCAGCACCAGCACCCGGCGATGCTCGCGGAACACCGTCACCACGGGAATCTTGACGCGCTCATTCTGGTCCAGCACTTTCTGGAAGTCCGGCGTTTCGGTAATCTTCAGGCGGATGTAGAGGCCGACGATCACCAGCAGCGCGCTGGAGATAAACGGGATGCGCCAACCGTAGGCAAAGAATTCGGCATCGCTGAGCGTCTGGCTCAGCAGCAGGAAGATACCGCCCGATAGGAAGAAACCGATCGGTGCGCCCAGTTGCGGGAACATGCCGTACCAGGCGCGCTTGCCCGGTGGCGCATTCTCGGTCGCCAGCAGTACCGCCCCACCCCACTCGCCGCCCAGCCCCAGCCCCTGACCAAAGCGGCACAGCGCCAGCAGCAGCGGGGCCCAGGTGCCTATCGTGGCATAGGTCGGCAGGACGCCGATCACCACGGTCGACAAGCCCATCGTCAGCAGCGCCGCTACCAGCGTCGCCTTGCGGCCGACGCGATCACCGAAGTGGCCAAATATGGCCGAGCCGACCGGACGGGCGAAGAAGGCGATGGCGAACGTGGCCAGCGATTGCAGCGTGGCGGCGGCCGGGTCGCTGGCAGGGAAGAACAACTTGGGAAACACCAGCACGGCTGCAGTGGCGTAAATATAGAAATCGAAGAATTCGATGGTGGTGCCGATCAGGCTGGCGAACAGCACGGTGGCGGCGGAATTGGCCTTGGGGGCGGACATGTCGGGGGAGCTCCTGTGGATGAAAGGTTGTCACATCATACACAGCAGCCCTGTCCGCAGCCATGTTAATCGGCGCTCTCGATACGGGCGAAGGCGTCGGCAATCGCCTGCGGGTCCAGCGGCCGCACCAGGCGCGCCACTTCCTGGCCATCGCGCAGGAAGATCAGGGTCGGCCACAGCTTGACGCGGAACGCGCGCCCCAGCGCCCGGCCCGGTCCGTCTTCGACCTTGTGGTGCGGCACGCCGGCATGGCCGGCATAGGCTTGTGCCAGTGCGGCCTGGGACGCCATGCAATGACCACACCAGTTGGTGCCAAATTCCAGCAGCAGCGGGCCACGGCTGGCATCGATCGCGGCGCGCTCCGGCGCGGCGGCTATATACATGGTTTGCATCAAGGTACTCCTGCAGGATTTCGGGGTCAGCACGGCGCACCGCTCGCTACATTTCTGCGGCGCCAGCTGGTGCGCCCATCATAGCAGCCGGACACTGCCCCCCCAACGGCGTAACATTGTGGGCCACCAGCCAACCCAACGGGTTAACACCACAAAGACAAGCTGGTTTGTGAAAAATCCCGCTATAGCAGACAGGCCAAACCGCATCAAACTGACCCAAATGCCGACGCTGGCATCTGGAAAGCTCAAGAATCGGTGCCCCAAAAAACTGAACGCAAAGGCCAGCACGAATGCCAGCGTGTTGCTGACTTCTGGCCATATGCCAGGTAACCAGTGTTCATTGAGCAACCAGAACACCAGCAGATGGACGGCA
>JBGSBQ010000029.1:0-15768 GCA_041730475.1 Sphingomonadaceae bacterium | reverse complement strand
CCGCGCAGCCGCAAGCCGCGCCGGGCCGTGGCCTGCGACAGCAGCAATGCACTCAGCGTTTCGTGGGTCAGCTCATTCGCGCGCAGCAGCGCGTCCGCGCCCTGCCACGGCATGGCCGCCAGTTGCGCGCACAGCTGCGCGATGCGCGCATCTTCAAAATAAGTGCGGTCGGCCAGCGTCAGCTCGCGCGGTTCGCGGTCCAGCTCCAGCACGGCGCGCCGCGTGAAATGCTCGGGCAGGAAGTAGACGTGCAGGAAGCGCAGCGGCCCGCGCACTACCCAGCGTGACTCGTGCCAGTCCGGCAAAGTGCACAGCAGCTCGGGCGCGCCATACACGCCGGGCAGGTCGCCGCGCTGAGTGCGATAGCCGCCGCCCAGATAATACGAGAGCGTGTGATGGCCGGGCTGCATGTAGCTGGTTTCCGCCACCTCGGTATCACGGCGCCAGATCGCCAGCACCATGTCATCACCGAGCGGCGCAAAGCGCTCCAGCACCGCATCGGTGGAGGCCATGGTGCGGAACACGGTATGCGAGATCAGTCCCGGCGGGAGAGCGGTGGCATCGAGTAAGGCGGAACGGGCGGACATGGCGCGGCAGGGATCAGCAAAATTGACGGAAAGTCTAGCACGAAGGCCGCCACGTGACCGTCCGCCGCCGGCAAAAGCGCAAGATCAGACAAGCCGTGCGGGAATGCGCAATTCCAGACAAGCGCCTGCGTCCGGCCTGCGCCATGCTGATACTTCGAACCACCTGCCCGCACTGTCATGAATATTTTTCTCTACCTGCTCACCGTCCTGATCTGGGGTACCACCTGGATCGCCATCACCTTCCAGCTCGGCGTGGTGCCGGCGCCAGTCTCGATCGCCTACCGTTTCTGGCTGGCCGCCGCCGTGCTGATGGCCTTCCTGCTGCTGACACGACGCCCGGTATGGCCGCCGCGTCAGGCCTGGCGCTACCTGTTCGCGCAGGGCGTGGCGCTGTTCTGCTGTAATTTCCTGTGCTTCTACTACGCCAGCCAGTGGGTCACCAGCGGGCTGGAAGCGGTGGTGTTTTCCACCGCGCCGCTGTGGAACGCCATCAACGGCCGCATCTTCATGGGCCGCCCGATCCGGCGCCAGGTGATGGCCGGTGCGCTGCTCGGCCTGAGCGGCATCGTACTGCTGTTCGCGCCGCAGATGCAAGGCCACTGGCACGACAGTCAGGTGCTGGCCGGGCTGGCGCTGACGCTGGCCGGTACGCTGTGCTTCTCGTGCGGGAACCTGCTGTCTAGCCGCATGCAGTCGCTCGGCCTGACGCCGTGGCTGACCAATACCTGGGCCATGCTGATCGGCTCCACCATCCTCGGCGTGGCGGCCTTTGCGCTCGGCATGCCGTTCGCGATCGAACCGAGCACCCGCTATGTGGGCGCCTTGCTGTACCTGGCCATCCCCGGCTCGGTGATCGGCTTCACCGCCTATTTGCTGCTGGTGGGTCGCATCGGGCCGGACCGCGCCGCCTATTCCACGGTATTATTCCCCATCGTCGCGCTGACCCTGTCCACCGTGTTCGAAGGCTACCACTGGACCCCGATGGCACTGGGCGGACTGGCGCTGGTCTTGGGCGGCAACCTGCTGGCCTTCCTGCCACTGCCAGCCCGCGCGCGGGTCGCCACCACCTGAACCACTGAAGAAGGGAGCTGCATGGCCAAGCACTACATCTTTGCCCTGAGCGGCGCACTCGCTGCGCTGACTGCCACACTGGCCGCCGCCGTACCAGCAACGGCGCCAGCTGACACCATCTACCGCAACGGCTATGTCTACACAGTCGACGCCAAGGACAGCGTACAGCAGGCGCTGGCCGTGCGCGCCGGCCGCATCGTCTACGTCGGCGACAACCAGAGCGCACTGGCGCTGCGCGGCCCGCGTACCAAGGTCATCGACCTGCACGGACGCATGTTGATGCCGGGCCTGATCGACGCCCATATGCACCCGCTGTCAGGCGGCAAGCGCCTGCTGCACTGTAACCTCAACTACGAGGCGCTGACGGTACCGCAGTTCCAGGCCCGCATTCAAGCCTGCGCCGACCAAGATAAAGACCCGAAGCAATGGCTGTTCGTGGTCAACTGGTTCCAGCAAAGCATGCTGCCGGCCGGTGTTGAAACCAGCCGCGCCACGCTCGATGCACTGCGCACCGAACGTCCGGTCGCGGTGCGCAATTCCTTCGGCCACTCGACGCTGGCCAGCACCAAGGCGCTGCAACTGGCCGGCATCACGCGCGAGCTGGCCGATCCGGTGGCCGGCAAGATCGTGCGCGACGCCAGCGGCGACGCCACCGGCATCCTCGAAGATGCCGCCATGGAGCTGATCGAGAAGATGCTGCCAGCGGCCACGCCGGCGCAGAATCTGGCCGGTGCGGCGGCGGCGCTCAAGGCCATCGCCGCGCAAGGCGTGACCACCTTCCTCGACGCCGATAGTGATGCCGAGATTCTGGACGCCTTCAGCGCGCTGCAACGGCAGGGCAAACTAACAGCGCGCGCCCACTTCGCGCCGCTGATCCCGCCGGAAGACAGCGCCCAGCCCGAACTGGCGGTGCAGAAGATGGTACAAGTGGCACGCCGCTATGATCAGGGCGCGCCCGGCATCCAGCCCGGCATCCACATCAGCCAAGCCAAGTTGTACATGGACGGCGTAATCGCGGCGCCCTCCTTCACTGGCACCATGGTGGAACCGTACTGGGTCAACCATGGCAATGACCAGCATCCGCGCTACGCGCCCGGCGACAGCAAGGGCCCGCCGACCTACTTCCCGCCGGCCGCACTGAAAGCGATCTTGGTCGGACTGGCCAAGGCCGGCATCGATCCACATGTGCACGTCGATGGTGACGGCGCGGTGCGCGAAACGCTGGACGCGCTGGACTACCTGCGCAGCCAGCCGGAAGGAAAAAACGTGCGGCCCGGACTGGCCCATGATGAAATCGTCCACCCGGCCGATTTCCAGCGTTTCGCCCAACTGGACGCCAGCGCCGTGCTGTCCTTCCAGTGGGGTAAGCCGGCGCCGGACACGGTGGCGGGCCTGAAGGATTTTCTGGGACCGGAACGCTATCCGCTGCTGGAGCCGCAGGCCATGCTGCATGACGCCGGCGCCCGCATCGTGTTCGGCAGCGACTGGCCGGTCGACGCACTCGATGAATGGTTCGCACTCAAGGTGGCCGTGACCCGCACCAATGCGCCGTCGGCGGGACCGGAGTTTGCCGGTACGCTGGGCAGCTATCCGGGCATGACGCGCGCCGCCGTACTGCGCGCCGCGACCATCAACGCGGCCTACTCGTTGCGTCAGGAAGCCGATACCGGCTCGCTGGAAGTGGGCAAGCTGGCCGATCTGATCGTACTGGACCGGAATTTCATGACGATTCCGGCCGAGCAGATTGCCGCTATCAAGGTGCTGCACACGGTGGTCGGCGGCCGTACCGTGTATCAGGCCAAGGGCCGCTGAGGTCGCGGCACGCCGCCGCGGTCACTGGCCGGCAGCGCACAATGGCAGATCGATCACCACCTCAGTGCCGTGGCCGGGGGCACTGAGGATGTCGATCCGTCCGCCCAGAATGCCGGTGACCAGTGTGTACACGATGTGCAAACCCAGCCCGACGCTGCCCCGTCCCATGCGGGTGGTAAAGAACGGATCAAACACCCGCGTCAGTTCATCGCCCGCGATCCCGGCCCCCTGATCCTTCACCCGCAACTGGCTCCACCCCGACGCCCCCGGGCCTATGCTGATCCATACGGTACCGGGCCGCTCCTGCAAACCATGCAGCATCGCGTTGTGAACCAGATGGTCGAGTATCTGGGTGAGCGGTGCCGGCCAGCTATCCATCAACGGGTTATAGCCAGCCACGTAACGCAATTCGACGCCCGCGCGCTGCACCACCGGCCCCAGTGTCTCGAGTACCTGCTCAATCAGTTGCCCGAAGAAGAATTGGCGCCGCTGATAGACCGAAGGATCAATCACCACTTGCTTGAAGCTCTGCACCAGATCCGCCGCCTGCTGCATATTGCGCTCGATCAGCTGCAAACCGACCTCGGTCTCCTCAAGGAAGCGCAGCAATTTGGACTTGTTCAAGCCAGCCGCGATGGCGCCCGCGATCTCGTTGCGCCGCTCTTTCAAGGTGCTGGCCATCAACAACGAATTCCCCAGCGGCGTGTTCAGTTCATGCGCGACGCCGGCGACCATGCTGCCCAGGCTGGCGAGCCTTTCACTACGGACCAGTTCACGCTGGGTTGTTTGCAGCGTGACCAAAGCAGCGTCGAGCTCCTGCGTGCGGGCCTGCACCCGCTGTTCCAGCGACGCATTTAGCTCCAGCAATTGCTGTTCATGGAGCTTGCGCTCCGTGATGTCGCGCACAATCACCCAACACCCCTGAGCCACGCCGGCCGCATCACGCTCAAGGTAGATTTGCAACTCCGTCGGGAATGTGTACCCATCTTTATGCTGGTACTCGCTTTCGAACTGCTCAGAGTAACCGCGCACCATGACTTCATTGGCAATCCGCGCGCGATCGTCGGCACGCACGCGCTCCGGTGTCAACTGCGCATACGCCATGCCCACCAGTTCGTCGCTGCTGTAGCCCAGCATACGCTGCAATGCCGCATTCGACTGCATCACCCGGCCGGCCAGATCGAGGCTGGCGAAGCCGTCACGCATGCTGTTGTACAGACTCTGATAGCGCTCGGCATTTTCACGCAGCAGCGCCATGCGCTCCGCTTCGGCCTGCCGCTGAGGCCTCAAGTCCCGTAACTGCAGCAGTTCCAGCAGCTGCCCAAAGTCCATCAGGGCCGAGATTGAAATTTCAACGGGCAACACGCTGGCGTCCGCTAGTGGCAGCATCAGTTCGGCGCGATACATTTGTCCCGCCCGCAGCGCCGGCGTCACGCGGCGCAGCTCATCGCTATCGAATCCGAGCACCGCCCAGCGCTGGTAGGCCGAATTTGAAAACAATATCCGTCCACGCTGGTTGCGCAGCAAAATCGGGTCCGGCATTTGTTCGAGCAACTGCACCACCCGGCCGTGCGAAAACGTGACCATGCTCTTGACCAGCAACATGCCAAGCACGGCGCTAGCAAACCAGCTCGTCACGCTGATCCAGCCGGCCTGCTGATAGCTGGAAAAATGGTCCAGATCGAGGAACGACAGGATAAACACCACCGCCTTGAACATAAACGCGGCCGCCACCGCATACAGCTGGAAACGGCGCAGGAACAGATAAGCGGACCAGCCGTACACGGCGGCGGTGATCAGGACAACGACCATCCGACCAAGCACTTGGTTGATGCCAAACCCGATCACGGAAATCACCAGCAGCAAGACCAGCGCTTGCCACAGCATTTTCCGCGGCGCGACGGTACCGTCAATCAGGCTGCGGTTGGCCCCTACCATCAACACCAGAAATCCCGCCGTGGCCACCACCGCGATCGCGGCCAGGCCGGGCTGCGCATTACGCTGGAACTGGTAACCGACCGCGGCCGCCAGGGCCAGACTCAGATGGGCCAGCCCCCACAGCAAACAGGCTTTATTATGGCGTTCGCCGGACCAGAGCAGCAGAAACACTAAACCGAGCAGAGCGACCACGGACGGGCCGACGGTCCAGGCCTCGATGGTCGCGGCGAATTTATTGTCCATTTATAAGCGCCTTGGATAGGTTATGGCACTCCAGCACGGTTTGCCGTGCCCGACCGGGCCGCTCCCCCTTGCGTGTGCAGACATCCCTTCCTCCAGACATGCAATGGACTCCGCCATAGCGTCAAATTATAGCGAAATTGCAAGAGATTGTTGCGATATTCGCGGCAGGCAGCGGCACGCAGGCGCACCACGGCGGATCCGCGGGGGATGCGCGGGGGGATGAGTTAAGATAGCGGCCTTCCGTTCTTCTGCCCAGATACCATGCAACTGATACTCTCTATCCTGATACTCGCCGTCACGGCGCTGGTGGTGTATGCGATTGTGCGCAGCGGGCCGCGCCGGGCCGCGCCCCAGCTGCCCGCCAGCCGGCCTTACCAGCCGGTGCCACCAGCCGAAGCGCCAGCGCTGCACTGGTCCGATGACGGACATTTTCTGACCGAGGTGGTGATTGAGTCGAAGTTCCAGCCCGTGCTGAAGCAGCTGGCAGGCGGTGCGCAGCGTTATCTGGCGACGCTGGTGCCGGATGATGCCAATCCGTACGAGTACACGGCGGTAACGGTGTTCATCGAGGGCCAGTGGGTCGGGCAGCTGTCGCCCAAGGCGGCGCTGAAATTACGCAGCCTGCTGGCGTTGCGGGAACTGAAGGGCAAGCCGAGCACCTGTGATGCGATGATCAAGGGCGGCAATGAATGGCAGGGCAAGCAGCTGTCGTGGTTCGTGGTGCTCGACATCGAACCGCTGGAATAATCCTGCATCCCAGCGGCACCTGGCGCATGCCTGTGGCTGACGCTTATTTTTTCTCGAACACCAGATCCCATACGCCGTGCCCCAGTTTCAGGCCACGGTTTTCAAACTTGGTCAGCGGACGGTAGGCTGGCTGCGGCGCATAGCCGTCGGCCGTGTTCTTCAGGCCTGGTTCAGCGCCCAGCACTTCCAGCATCTGCACCGCATAGTCTTCCCAGTCGGTGGCGCAGTGCAGATAGCCGCCCACGGCCAGCTTTTGCACCAGCAGCTTGACGAACGGCGCCTGAATCAGACGGCGCTTGTTATGGCGCGCCTTGTGCCACGGGTCGGGGAAGTAGATGTGCACGCCATGCAGCGAGCCATCCGGGATCATATTGTTCAGCACTTCCACCGCATCGTGCTGGATCGCCTTCAGGTTGCTCAGGCCCTGCTCGCCGATCAGCTTCAATAAGCTGCCCACGCCCGGCGTGTGCACTTCGACGCCGATGAAATCCTTGTCCGGCATTACCTGCGCGATATGGGCCGTGGTGCCGCCCATGCCGAAGCCGATCTCCAGCACCACCGGCGCCTTGCGCCCGAAGGTTTGCTCATAATCGAGCGGTGCCTTGGTGTAGTCGATCATGAACTTCGGCCCCAGCTCCTCCAGCGCGCGCGCCTGCGCGGTCGACAGGCGGCCGGCACGGGTGACGAAACTGCGGATGCGGTGTTCGGTCGGGTCGTAGAGCATTTGCCGCGCTGGGCCGTTGGTGGGGGTATCAGAAGCCATGGAATAACCGTCGTGTAGAGAAGAAATCAAGCAAGGCGGCATTATATCAGCCTAAGCCAGGCAGCCTCCCCCAAGCTGCCTCGCCAGAGGCTCCCCCGCAGCAAAAGATTGACACCGGTTTGCGCTTGAGGTCTAATCGATCCCGGAGATATGAAAACGTTTTCAAACTCGTCTAATCCTACAATTCCGAAAACACATGACCGACTTCACCCAATTCCCCTCCTCGTTTATCTGGGGCGTGGCCACCAGTGCATTCCAGATTGAAGGCGGCGCCAGTGCCGACGGCAAAGGTCCGTCAATCTGGGACACCTTCAGCCACACCCCCGGCAAAGTCATCGACGGCAGCAACGGCGACATCGCCTGCGACCACTATCACCGCTATCCGGAAGACGTCGCCATCATGGCCAGCCTGAACGCTCAGGCTTACCGCTTCTCGATCGCCTGGTCGCGCGTGCAGCCACAGGGCAAGGGTGAGTGGAATGAAGCCGGTTTCGCGTTCTACGACCGCCTGCTGGCCGAACTGGAAAGCAAAGGCATCGATGCCCACGTCACGCTGTACCACTGGGATCTGCCACAAGGCTTGCAGGACGACGGCGGCTGGCTGAACCGCGCCACCGCCGAGCATTTCGCCGTGTATGCCGCCGAAGTGGCGCGCCGTTTTGGCCATCGCGTGAAAACGATTGCAACGCACAATGAGCCGTGGTGCACCGCCAATCTCGGCTATGGCAACGCCCAGTTCGCCCCCGGCGTGGCCGATGCCAAGCAGGCGATTCAGGTCTCGCACCACCTGCTGCTGTCGCACGGTCTGGCCATGCAGGCCATGCGCGCCGTCGGCAGCCCGGCCAAGCTGGGTATCGTGCTGAACCAGTGGACCGCCGATCCGGCTACCGACAGCGCGGCCGATATTGCCGCCGCCGAATTCGAGTACGCACGCTCGGTACAATGGTTTATGGACCCGATCTTCAAGGGCCGTTATCCGGCGCTGGCACTGCAAGTCCACGGTGCGAATGCGCCGGACATTCATGACAACGATTTCAAAGACATCCAGCAGCCAATCGACTTCCTTGGCGTGAATTACTATTTCCGTGGCTTCTGCAGCACGGAAACCCCGCCGCGCCAGCCGGAAGCCAAGCTGGGCGTGACCGACATGGGCTGGGAAATCTACCCACAGGGCCTGACCGAGTTGCTGCTGAAGCTGAAAGCGGAATACGATCTGCCGCCGATCTACATCACCGAAAACGGCATGGCCAACCGCGACACCGTCATCAACGGCGAAATTCCGGACACGGCCCGCATCGACTTCGTGCAGCGCCACCTGGCGGCACTGCTCGACGCCATGCGGCAAGGGGTCGACGTGCAAGGCTATTTCCTGTGGAGCTTGCTCGATAACTTCGAGTGGAATTCCGGCTACGCCAAGCGCTTCGGCATCGTCCACGTCGACTACGCGACCCAGCAGCGCACGCTGAAACACAGCGCGCGGTGGTACCGCCAGTTCGTCGCGGCCCAGCGCGGCCTGTGAGGATTACCGTTAATTACCGTTAGTATTGCAGCGCCATCGGCGCGCCCGCAACAGCAGGCGCGCCGATGCCATATCTGGCCGCAGAGCCAGATTGACATAAGGGCACCTCGAAGACCGGTCGTTCCCACGCAGGTGGGAACCCATACTCAGCCTCATCTGAGGCGCAGCATGGATTCCCGCCTGCGCGGGAATGACGAAGTACCGGTGATTCGAAGTTCCCATACAATCGAGCAGGAATAACGAGGACGACACCATGACTACCGCAACAAACCCGATGCAATCGCAATCTCTTTGGCGCTCCATGCTGTCACGCGGCACCCCGCTGCTGTGGGTGCCGTCCGGCTACTTCACGATGGCGCTGACCTATGTGATGCTGACCAGCGTCACCGCGATCATGTTCAAGAACCTCGGCATGGACAATGGCCAGGCCGCGCAATACGCCAGCTACCTGATCCTGGCTTACACCATCAAGCCGCTGTTCGCGCCCTTCGTCGAAATGTACCGCACCAAGAAATTCTTCGTGCTATGCGCCCAGCTGACCATCGGCCTCGGTTTCGGCGGCGTCGCGCTGGCGATGGCCCTGCCCAGCTACATGGCCTTGCTGGTGTTCCTGTTCGGCGTGCTGTCGCTGATCGGCGCCACCCAGGACATCGCCTCCGACGGCGTCTACGTCACCTCGCTCGATGCCCGCACCCAGTCGCTGTATTGCGGCATCCAGAGCCTGAGCTGGAACATCGGCCCCATCGTCGCCTCCGGTGGCCTGGTGTACCTGAGCGGCTGGCTGCACACCCACTACTTCCACCATCAGGCCGGCGTATTCGGCCCGGAATGGATCGATGCCTGGCGCGTGATCTTCTTCATCGTAGCCGGCATTACCATCATCATGGCGCTGTGGCACCTGCGCGTGATGCCGGACGGCGCCAAGGCCGACAACGCTCCGACCTCGGTGGCCGAAGCCGCCTTCATCCTGAAGGATTCCTTCGTCACCTTCTTCCAGAAACGCGACGTCTGGCTGATGGTGTCGTTCGCCTTCCTGTTCCGCCTCAGCATCGGCCTGCTGGAAAAAATCGGCCCCTTCTTCATGGTTGACCCCGTCGCACAAGGCGGACTGGGCTTGTCGAACGAGATGCTGGGTCTGGTGTACGGCACCTATGGCCTGGTGGCCGTGCTGCTGGGCTCCTTGCTGGGCGGGATCTTCGTCGCCAAGCGCGGCCTGCCGGCCACGCTGTTTCTGCTGTGCTGCGCCGTCAACATCCCGAACGTCACCTTCCTGCTGATGAGCATTTACCAGCCAGAAAACCTGTTCATCATCAGCGCCGGCGTGGCAATCGAGAAGTTCTTCTTCGGCTTCGGCTCGGTCGGCTTCATGATCTACCTGATGCAGCAACTGGCGCCGGGCAAGTACACCACCACCCACTATGCGTTCGGCACCGGCCTGATGGGCTTGTGCATGATGGTGACCGGCGTCATCAGCGGCCATTTGCAGCAGATGCTGGGCTATGTCAGCTACTTCGGCTTCGTCATGATCGCCACCATCCCCTCCTTCCTGGTCACCTGGTTCGCGCCCTTCCACCATCAGGACGGGGCCTGACTCCCGGCCGCGTCCGGCACCTCGCTGCACTGATCCCAGTACGGCGGCGTGCCGAACGCGGCTTTCAACCAGTCCGCCAGGGCGCGCAATTTGGCCGAAGGGTTACGCCCATCCGGATGGGCGATATAGATGTACTCCGGCTCGGCCTGCACCCCGACCTCGACCACCTGTAACGTCCCGGCACGCAGCGCCTCGCTGATGATGAAAACCGGCAGCAGTGTGATGCCCAGCCCGGCGATCGCCGCATCGCGCATCATGTCGCCGTTATTCAGTATCATGCCCAACTGGCCTTGTACCACCCGGGTCTGGCCATCCACCACGAAGCGCCAGTCGGCGTTGCCGCGGTTCGAATAAAAGATCCCGCGATGCCCTTCCAGTTCGGCCAGCGAGGTCGGCGTGCCAGATTGGGCCAGATACGATGGCGCTGCCACCAGCACGCGCCGGCTGCGCGCCAGCTGCCATGCCACCAGATAGGAATTGGCGATCACGCCATGCCGGATCACGGCATCAAAGCCGTCCGAGCTGGCGTCAACCTTGCGGTCATTCAAGTCCAGCGTCAGCTGGATCTGCGGGTGCTGGACCAGAAAGCTGTATAGCGCCGGTCCCAGATGCATGCGGCCAAAGGTGACGGGAGCGGAAATGCGCAGCGGGCCGCTCAACGAGCCATGCCGTTCCGCCAGATCGGCCGCCGCATCCTGCACTTCGCGCACGATGCGGGTGGCGCGCGGCAGAAAGGCGGCGCCATCTTCGGTCAGGCTGACCTTGCGGGTGGAACGCTGCAACAGCTTGGCGCCCAGCGTGCGTTCCAGCTCCACCAGCCGTTCGCTGACGACTGAGCGCGACACCCGCATACGGCGCGCCGCCTCGCTCAGCGAGTTACATTCGGCCACCTGAACGAAGGTAGCAATGCCTTCCAGTTTCATGATTGTGCGCTTTTTCCGAATAGCTGTTGCGGGTTTTGCCGACTACTTGAAGCCCATCTATTAAACCATACTGGATTCATTCCCGAGGCAAAGAGCTGGCCATCCGGCCACTCCCTGCGGGCAAGGAGTCTTTCATGTTGAAACATATTCTCAGTACGGCGGTGGCCCTGACGCTGGCGCTGCCAGCGATGGCTGAAGTCCAGCCCTTCCCGGCCACGTTCCAGGCCAAGGACATCAAAACCACGGATGCCACGCTGCACGTCGTGGTCGGCGGCAAAGGCCCGGCCGTGGTGCTGATCCATGGCTTTGGCGATAGCGGCGCCATGTGGGCGCCAATGGCGGCCCAACTGGCCACGCGCCACACCGTCATCGTGCCCGACCTGCGCGGCATGGGACTGTCCGCGCATCCGGCCGGCGGCTACGACAAATGGAACCAGGCAGCCGACCTGCGCAGCATCCTGAGCCAGCTAGGCATCGATCAGGCCGCTATCGTCGGGCATGACATCGGCACCATGGTGGCGTTTGCCTACGCGGCCCGTTATCCGCAGCAGACCGAGCGTCTGGTGGTGATGGACGCCCCGGTGCCGGGCATTGGGCCGTGGACCCAAATCCTGCAGAATCCCTTGCTGTGGCACTTCAACTTCGGCGGTCCGGATGCGGAGCGGCTGGTGGCCGGACGCGAACGGATTTATCTGGACCGGTTCTGGAACGAGTTCGCCGGCGATCCGAAAAAAGTCGATGAAGGCACCCGCAATTACTACACCAAACTGTATGCGCGTCCCGGCGCGATGCACTCGGCCTTTGCCCAGTTCCGCAGCTTCGTACAGGATGCGCGCGACAATGAACAAGCCATCGCTGGCGGCAAGCTGAACATGCCGGTACTGGCCATCGGCGGCGCCAAATCCTTCGGCGCCAACCAGGCGATGGTGATGCGCCATGCCGCCACCAACGTCACCGAAGTGGTGATCCCGGACGCCGGCCACTGGCTGATGGAAGAGGCGCCCGCCGCCACCATCAGCGCCGTGCAAACTTTCCTCGACCAATAAACCGATAGCGGGGCTGTCATGCGTACCGAAACCCAACAGGAACGTCGGCAGGACCCCGTGATGGCCGGCAATGTCCAGTGTGCCCTTGCTCTGTTGCATGTCGCCGGTGCGGCAGCAGCACGGCGCTACCTGCTCTGCCGCGCCGTCCCCGAGCACGTGATCATGCGCGTGCTCGGCGCCCCCTCCTGTCAGCACCGCAATTGCTGTCAGCAATACCTGCAAGCCCTGCCCCTGTTTGACCTGCTCAAAAAACTCCATCTCAGCGCGAACCTGGAGCTGACGAAAAAAACCCCGCTCGTTTGACGGAGCGGGGCTGAAGGGACTGCTCAGACTACCGGAGTAAACTCGTTAGAAGCTCTTGCCGACGTTGATACCGACGGTACGCGGTGGCAAATACTGTGCTTGCCAGACGCCGCCAAAGCCGTTCTGGGCACTGGTCTTGATCTTGCTATCTTCGACGTTACGCACGAAGGCGTCGAAGTACCACGACTTGCTCGAGTCATAGCGCAGACCCAGGTCGGTGCGGTTGTAGGCTTTCTGACGATCAGGCTCACCCAGATTGAACACGCTCAGCCAGCTGGCCGTTTCGTAGTGCAGGCTGATACGCGGAATCAGCGTACCGTCGGCCAGCGCGAAGCTGTGCTGGTACTGGATCTGCGCGCTGAACTTCGGCGAGTGCGGCATGGTATTGCCACTCACGTCGAGGCAGCGGTCAATCCCTTTGATCGGGCAGGCTGGCAGCTGGTAATCGTTACTGCCGCCGATCAGGTGCTGCAGTTCAGCATGGGTGTAGGCCGCGGTGATCTGGATTCGGTCTTCCTTGGTCAGCTTGGCAGCGATTTCGGTTTCCAGACCATAGATCTTGGCGCCTTCGGCATTGAAGGTGCTCAGTGCATGGTCGCCACTTGGCAGCGTCACCGGTGCGCTGAACTGGAAGCCCTTGAACTTCTCGTAGTACAGCGCATTGTTCACGCGCAGCGCGCCGCCGAAGAAGGTGCTCTTGCTGCCGATTTCATAGTTGGTCAGCGTCTCGGCGCCGTATGGCACGCCGGCATCCTGCAAGCCGCCCGACTTGTAGCCGGTCGAGATGCTGGCGTAGATCATCGAATCCTTGCTCAGGTCGTAGCCGATACGGGCCAGGCCGGTCAGCTTGTGGCCGGTGTACTTGCCATCATTGTTCTGATAGGTGGCGAAGCCGTTGCCCGGTTGCAGAGGATTGATGCCTGGGCTGACTGGCACCTGTGGCGCCAGCGCGTTCGGATCGTTCCAGCCATTGTTGGTGCCGCCGATGTTCTTGCGCTCATCCGAGGTATACCGCAGACCGCCGGTCAGGTGCAGGTTGTCGGCCACGTTCCAGGTCGCCTGGCCGAACGCTGCTTTCGAATCGACGGTTTCTTTCGGCTGGATGAAGGAACCCTGCCAGCCCACGGTACCCTGCTGGGTGCCGTTCATGATCGGAATGTCAAAACGGATGCTGTTGTTTTCGTTCGCGTAGTACAGGCCCAGCAACCAGTCCACTTCACGCTTGCCGATCGATTGCAGTTCCACTTCATGGCTGTAGTTACGGTATTTCGACGACACCACATTGTCGGCCTGATAGGTGGCACCGGTGGTGAAGCTGGTTGGCATGGTGACGCCGCCATCCTGGTCAAAGCTCGAGGTACCGCGGAAGCTGGAGTAGCCGGCGATATAGGCCAGCGCCATATCGTTGTTGATGGTGTAGTCCATGCGGCTGCGCAGCGAGGTCGAGTCGCGCTGCACCGACGGTGCAGTATCAATCAGCGCCGACCAGAAGTCCTGGCCCGGACGGGTGTTCTGCATCAGGTTCATGTTCGGTGCGCCACGATCGAGGTACTTCTCGACGGCGACGTTCCATTTCAGCTGCGGGGTGACGTTCCACAGCAGGCTCAGGCGCAGTGCGCTCTGGTCCTGGGCGCCGTATTTCTTGCCGCTCTGAACGAACTGGTTGGAATTCAGGGGCTGGAAGCCGATCGGATTGTTCGGATGGGCTTTGTTCCAGTCAGCAATGATCGGATCGGCCACGGCGTGTTGCGCTGCCAGCGACGGGATCACCGGCGTCTGGTAGTTAACGTAGCCATCATGCTGCTCGTGCACAAAGGCCACGCGCAGGGCCGCCACGTCATTCAGCGGAATGTTGAACGCGCCGCGTGCGCCGGCCCGGCTGTAGCTGCCGAAGCCGCCTTCGAAGCTGCCGGCGGTGCTGTTGATCTCAGGCTTGGCGGTCTGCATGTTGACAGCGCCCACCGACGAGTTACGGCCCCACAGCGTGCCCTGCGGGCCACGCAGCACTTCGATCGTTTCCAGATCGAACAGCAGCGCGGTCGCGCCTTCTGGACGTGGCGAGTAGATGCCGTCCACGAAAGTAGCCACTTCCGGATCAGCGTATTCGGTCTTGGCGCTGTCGTTGCCGACGCCGCGCAAGGTCATGGTGATCACGCCATGGTCACCCTGGGTGGTGGCCTGGAAGCCTGGCACCAGATTCACCACATCCTGGATGGTCTGCACGTGGGCATCATCGAGGGCGGCCGAGTTCAGTGCCGTCACGGCGACTGGGGTCTTCTGCAGCGAGGTAGTGCGCTTGGTGGCGGTAACATACACCTCGGCGACGATGCCCGAATTGTTGTCGGCAGCAGCGGCAGCCGGTGGCGTGGCAGGCGCGGCAGCGTTGTCAGCCGCATAGGCCGAAGAGGTGCCAGCCAGCAAGGCGAGGATGGCCATTTGGATCGGGGATGGCAAGAGCTTCCCGGACTGGGGTACGCGGACGTTCATTAGGTCTCCTTTATCGTAGCGGGCGCCGTCGGTGGCGATGCTAACATTTATCGTCGAAAACGATTTCATGTTGCTTGAAAACGTTTTCAAATTAAGTGAAAACGATTTCGGGGTTTGTGAAATCGATTTCATGGTACATAATTCCAAACAGCGATGTCAATTTAAATATCGTGTCGGCGTTGTTTTCAGCGTCAGGCACCCATGGAGACAGGTCATCCGATGAAACCCGTACAACACGTTCTGATCGTCGGCGGCGGTACTGCCGGCTGGCTTACCGCCGCCTTTCTGGCGCGCACGCTCGGCATCACGGCGGACGACCCCGCCAGTGTCCGCATCACGCTGGTCGAATCGAAAGAGATCGGCATCATCGGCGTCGGCGAAGGCACCTTCCCGTCGATCCGCGGCACCCTGGCGGCGATCGGCATCGATGAAGCCACCTTCATCCGCGAATGTAGCGCCACCTTCAAGCAAGGCATCAAGTTCACTGACTGGGTGCGGCCGCCGGGCAGCGCCGGCAATGAGCACTACTTCCATCCGTTCAGCCTGCCCAGCCAGCGCCCCGGTGGCCCCGAGCTGCTGCCCTACTGGCTGCAGGGTGCGGCCGCGCCGGGCGTGGGCTTTGCCGCCGCCGCCACCATGCAGAAGCTGGTCGCCGACGCCGCCCATGCGCCCAAGCGCAGCAGCGATGCCGATTTCATGGGGCCGCTGAATTACGCCTACCATTTCGACGCCGGCCAG
>JBGSBQ010000028.1:0-15932 GCA_041730475.1 Sphingomonadaceae bacterium | reverse complement strand
CACTATTTGCTAAGCCTTATTTCAGCAGCTCGTACGGGCCGCCGCGCTCCAGCGCACGCTGGAACGCCGGGCGGCTGTGGATGCTCGCCAGGAAGGCGCTCAAACGCGGCCAGCCGGCATCGAGGCCGCCACGCGCCGCTGCCGCTTCCAGCGGGAAGCTGAGCTGGATGTCGGCGGCGCTGAACTCGGCGCCGGCAAACCACGCGCGCTGGCCCAGTTCGGCCTCGAGGAAATCGAGGTGCTGCTTGATCTGCGGGGCAATGTAGGTGCGCTTGACGCGCTGCGCAATGGCGCGCGCGATCGGCTTGACGAAGAACGGCGCCGGACTGCTCTCGACCCGGTCAAACACCAGTTTCAGCAACAGCGGTGTCATCAGCGAGCCTTCCGCGTAATGCAGGAAATAAGTCCAGCGGCGCCGCTCCGGCGTGCCAGCGGCCGGTTTCAAACGGCCCGCGCCATAGATGTCGATCAGGTATTCGCAGATCGCGCCCGATTCGGCCACCACGATGTCGCCATCGCTGATCACCGGCGACTTGCCCAGCGGGTGCACGGCACGCAGCGCCGGCGGCGCCAACATGGTTTGCGCATCGCGCTGGTAGCGCACGATCTCATAGTCCAGGCCCAGCTCTTCGAGCAGCCACAGCACGCGCTGCGAGCGCGAATTATTCAGGTGATGGACGATGATCATCAGTACTTTCCAAAGCGATGCGGCAGCGCCGCGGCGTGCAAGCTTACCATTGTTGCTCAAAATGCGCGCCTGCCCCGCGCCAGATAGCTTCCAGCAGGAAACAGCGCTACACTGCAACGACCCTCGCGCCGTCCCTTCGGAGATTCCATGCATCTGTTTTCACCGCGCTATCTGGCGCTGGCCGCCGCCGTCCTGACCCTGCTCGGCTCCCTGCTGCTGAGCGACAGCGTGGCGCTGCCGCTGCTGGCCGCCACGCTGACCGTGGTCGGCCTGAGCGACCTGCTGCAGACCAAGCGCGCCTTGCGCCGCAATTACCCGATCCTGGCCCATTTCCGCTTCCTGTTCGAATCGATCCGCCCGGAAATCCGCCAGTACTTCCTGGAAGACGATACGGTGGCCACGCCGTTCTCGCGCAACCAGCGCTCCATCGTCTACCAGCGCGCCAAACAGGACACCGACAAGCGTCCGTTCGGCACCCAGCTCGATGTGTACCAGGCCGGCTATGAATGGATCAACCATTCAATCGCACCGGCGCCCGAACAGGACCACAACTTCCGCATCACAGTCGGCAACCACCCGGATTGCCCGCGTACGCAGCCGTATTCGGCCAGTGTGTTCAATATCTCGGCGATGAGCTTTGGCGCCTTGTCGGCGCATGCCATCCTGGCGCTGAATGGCGGCGCCCAGCGCGGCGGCTTCATGCACGACACCGGCGAAGGCAGCATCAGCCCCTACCACCGCCAGCATGGTGGTGATCTGGTGTGGGAAATCGGCTCCGGCTACTTCGGCTGCCGCCAGCCGGACGGCCGCTTCTCGCCCGAAGCCTTCGCCGCCAACGCCAGTGCGCCACAGGTGAAGATGATTGAACTGAAGCTGTCGCAGGGCGCCAAGCCGGGCCACGGCGGCGTGCTGCCGGGTGCCAAGGTGACGATCGAGATCGCCACCACACGCGGCGTACCGCTGGGGCAGGATTGCGTGTCGCCGGCCAGCCATTCGGCCTTTGCCACGCCGCTGGAACTGCTGGCCTTCATCGACCAGTTACGCACGCTGTCGGGCGGCAAGCCGACCGGCTTCAAGCTGGCCATCGGCCATCCATGGGAATTTTTCGCCATCGTCAAGGCCATGCTGGCCAGCGGCATCGTGCCCGACTTTATCACCGTCGATGGCAGCGAGGGCGGCACCGGCGCGGCGCCGGTCGAATTCACCGACCATGTGGGCACGCCGTTGCAGGAAGCGCTGCTGCTGGTACATAACACGCTGGTCGGCGCCAATTTGCGCGACAAGATCAAGATCGGCGCCTCCGGCAAGATCATCACCGCCTTCGACATTGCGCGCACGCTGGCACTGGGGGCCGACTGGTGCAACTCGGCACGCGGCTTCATGTTTGCGCTCGGCTGCATCCAGTCGCAGAGCTGCCATACCGACCGCTGCCCAACCGGCGTCGCCACGCAGGATCCGCTGCGCCAGCGCGCGCTGGTGGTGCCGGACAAGATCGCGCGGGTCGCCCACTTCCACCAGAACACCATGAAGGCGCTGGCCGAACTGATCGCCGCCGCCGGCCTGACCCACCCGTCGCAACTGAAACCGCATCATCTGGTGCGGCGCATTTCGCCAAATCAGGTCAAGCTGGCGTCGGCGCTGCTGCCCTTCCTCGAACCGGGCGAGCTGCTCGACCCGTCGCAGCTGTCACGTATGCCGCCCGTGTTCGGCCGCTACTGGCCGATGGCGCAGGCCGAGTCGTTCCAGCCACTGTGCTAAACCTCAGCGCCCATCGGGAGGGGGCAACAACTGATGCTGGAGCGCCCATTCGCGCAGCGCGTCGTTCATGCGTTTGCGCCAGTCCTCGCCCGTGGCCTGAAACGCCTCGACCACATCGCGGTCAAAACCGACATCAACGCCGACCCGCGACGAGCACCCCATGGTGCGCCAAGGACGCATCTGCGCCAATTGCTCATCAGTCAAGGGCTGCGCATCGGGATCGGCCAGCGCGGCCGCAGTGATGGCCGCGTCCTCTTGCGGGGTCGGCCAGATCAGCTCACGTTTGTTTTTCATAGCGCACTACCTCCCGTCGATTGGCCTTGCGCAAGCTGACGATGCGCAGACCGTTGTCGCGCTCGACGAACACCACGCAATACAGGCGGCCCGCCAGTATACCTAAGCCACTATAGCGGTCTTCGCGATAGTCGTTGCGCTCGTCAGGCCAGATCAATGCAGCCTGCCAGTCCAAGTCCGCCGCACGTCTTAATGAAATGCCGTGCTTGCGCCGGTTCAGCTTGTCTTTCAGGGGATCGAAGGTGATCACCATGTCTCATGGTAGCCGCAGAATTGAACAAATCAACCCAATCGGACTACTGTAAACCGGTGCCTGGTGGCCGCCCTTGCGGCGCCGCAGGAGTCAGCGCTGGACGTGCAACGGGATCACGCGCTGGGATGGGGCGACGTCGCTGCTGGCGGCTGCGGGCGCGCTGGCGCTGCTGGCGCAGGAGCCGCAGCTGGCACAGCCGTCGCCGCAGCTGGACTTGCTGTGCAACAGCGCGGCGACGCGGTTCTGGTCATAGCCGCGCCGCGTCAGCCAGAACACCAGCTGCCGGCGCCATGCGGCCGGCAGGTATTTGCTGCCCGCATGCAGGGCGGCGGCCGCCACGATGACGGCCACGATCACTTGCTGCCAAAGGGGAGAACTCATCTCAGGCTCCGGTAAAATACAGGGCAATGCGATAGGTCAGGAACGAGGCCGCATACGCCAGCGCGAACATATAACCGGCCATCAGCAGCGGGTAGCGCAGGCTGTTGGTCTCGCGGCGCACCACGCTCAGCGTCGACATGCACTGCGGCGCGAACACATACCAGGCCAGCAGCGACAACGCGGTCGGCAGCGCCCACGAGGCGGCGATGATCGGCGTCAGCGACTGCGCCAGCTCTTCCCCGGTCTGCGACAGCGCATACACGGTGCCCAGAGCACCAACCGCCACTTCACGCGCCGCCAGCCCCGGCACCAGCGCGATGCAGATCTGCCAGTTGAAGCCGATCGGCGCGAAAATCACTTCCAGACCGCGTCCCAACATGCCGGCCAGGCTGTAATAGATGGCCGGATGGGTGGCGCCTTCCGGCGCGCCAGGGAAGCTGCTCAGGAACCACAGCAGCACCATCAGCGTCAGGATGATGGTACCGACCCGCGACAGGAAAATCTTGCAGCGCTCCCACAACCCCAGCGCCAGATTGCGCAGATGCGGCCAGTGATAGGCCGGCAGCTCCAGCATCAGCGGCTGCTGGTGGTTGGCGCCGACGGTGCGCTTCATGAAATACGCCACCGCCATCGCCGCCGCAATGCCGGCGAAGTACAGCACGAACAGCACCAGACCCTGCAAGCTCATGAAGCCCCCCACGTCGCGCTCCGGAATGAAGGCGGCGATGATCAGCGCATATACGGGAAGGCGCGCCGAGCACGTCATCAGCGGTGCGATCATGATGGTGACCAGTCGGTCACGCGGATTCTGGATGGTGCGCGCTGCCATGATGCCGGGAATCGCACAGGCAAAACTCGACAGCAGCGGAATGAAAGCGCGTCCCGACAGCCCCACGCCGCCCATCAGGCGATCCAGCAGGAAGGCGGCACGCGGCAAATAGCCGCAGTCTTCCAGCACCAGAATAAAGAAGAACAGAATCAGAATCTGCGGCAGGAATACCAGCACGCTGCCAGCCCCGCCCATGATGCCCTCGACCAGCAGGCTGCGCAGCAAGCCATCGGCCATGTGCGCCTTCAACAGTTCGCCAAGGCCGTCGACGCCGCCCTTGATCAGCTCCATCGGCGTCTGCGCCCAGCTGAACACGGCCTGGAACACCAGGAACATCAGCACCGCCAGGATCACCGGGCCCAACACCGGATGCAGTACCACGTCATCAATTTTTTCGGTCAGGTTGCCGGTATCGTGGAAGTCGTTGCTGACCAGCGCCAGAATGCGCCGCACTTCCTTCTGCGTGTCTTCCACCGACACCGCGTCGATCGCAGCCAGCGGATTGGCCTGCACCGTGTGCAGCGGCCACATGTCGTCGAGCGCGCGCAACAGCGATTTCTCGCCGCCGCCCTGTACTGCCACCGTCTCGACCACCGTCATGCCCAGTTCCAGCGCCAGCCGGTCGGCGTCGATTTCGATGCCGCGCTTCTTGGCCACGTCGACCATGTTCAGCGCCAGCAGCATCGGCAGGCCGAGCCGCTTGATCTCCAGTACCAGGCGCAGGTTCAGGCGCAGATTGGTGGCGTCGACCACACACACCACCACATCGGGCGAGGCTTCGCCGGCACGCAGGCCAGCCACCACATCGCGCGTGATCGCTTCATCGGGCGTGTGCGCCGACAGGCTGTAAGCGCCCGGCAGATCGAGCACGCGGAACGGCCGCCCGGCCGGCGAGGTGAACATCCCTTCCTTGCGTTCGATGGTCACCCCGGCATAGTTGGCGACCTTCTGGCGCGCCCCGGTCAGGCGGTTGAATAGCGCGGTCTTGCCGCAGTTAGGATTGCCCAGCAGCGCCACCATCGGCAGTTGCGCCACGCTGGCCACGGATTGTTCAGGTGCGCCCATGCTTATTCCGGTTGAATCGAGATCAGCGCGGCCTCGAAACGGCGCAGCGCAAAGGTGGAGTTACCGACTTTGATGGCCAGCGGTTCGCCGCCCGGCATGCCGCGCTTCAGCAGGCGAATCTTCTCGCCCGGCACAAAGCCCAGCTCCATCAGCCTGCGCGCCAGATCGGCGCCGTCATCGGCCAAGTCGCCCGGCGCGACGTGCACCACAGTGCCGCTGGCGCCCGTCGCCAGGGTGTCGAGTTGTATCAGGGGCGCAGCGTTCGTCATGCCAGTGTCCATTCATCAAAATCGCCCGGCCACCCGCAATAGCGCGTTCTTACCGGAAACAAGATACTAGCATTATAAACGGGAATGCGAATGACTTCTATTTGCGCTTGCCTCCTGCTCACAGTTCAGGCAGAATAGTCTTCAATGATAATGATTCGCATTAAATGGCGATTCGGCAATATTACCGAGGTGTAAAGATGATCGTTTGTGTCTGCAACAATATCTCCGACCGCGAAGTGCGCCAGGCCATCGAGCTGGGCATCACCTCGATGGATCAGCTGCGCAGCGATTTGGGCGTGGCGACCTGCTGCGGCCAGTGCTTCGACTATGCCGAACAGCTGCTGAATGAACAGCTGGCCCGCGACGCCGCCCCGGCCTTGCAGGAAACCGTGTTGCGCCGTCCACTCCAGAGCGCCTGATCGCCCCCCGGCTGGCCACTAACCGTGGCAAAATGGCAGCACTCCACTCCATTTTAAAAAAGGCCAGCCATGAAGGGTGATAAAGACGTCATCAAGCTGCTGAACGCGCAGCTGACCAACGAACTGACCGCCATCAACCAGTACTTCCTGCACTCGCGCATGTACCGGCACTGGGGCCTGGACAAGATCGCCAAGAAGGAATACGAGGAATCGATCGGCGAGATGAAACACGCCGACCGCCTGATCGATCGTATCCTGATGCTGGACGGCCTGCCTAACCTGCAGGCGCTGCACAAGGTGATGATCGGCGAATCGACCGAAGAAATGCTGGCCGCCGATTTGCAACTGGAACGCGGCGCCCAAGTGACGGTCAAGGAAGGCATCGCCGCCGCCGAAAAGGCCACCGACTATGTGTCGCGTGACCTGCTACTCGACATTCTGGAAGACACCGAAGAGCACATCGACTGGCTCGAAACCCAGATCGACCTGATCGGCAAGATCGGCATCCAGAACTACCTGCAAAGCCAGATCGCCGAATAAGGTCTGCGCTTACTGCACTGCTGAAGGCGCCGCCGGCGCTTTCAGCTTCACCACCAGCACGGCACAGGCGCCGCACAGCATCAGTGCGCCCGCCAGCCGTATCACGTTCTCCGGATTCCCGCCCAGCAGGCTGCGGTAGTACAAGGGCAGCGTGAAGATCTGGATGATCATCGGGATCACGATGAACATATTGAAAATCCCCATATAAACCCCGGTGCGTTCCGGCGGAATGCAGCCCGCCAGCATCACATACGGATTGCCCATGATGCTGGCCCAGGCCAGCCCGATGCCCACCATCGGCAGCAACAGCAGCAGCGGCGAGTGGATCAGCGGGATGCACAGCATGCCGATGCCGGCCAGCGCCAGACAGGCACTGTGCGTAATCTTCGGCCCATAGCGGCGCGTGAACGGCACCAGCGCCAGCGCGCCGACAAAGGCGACCGCGTTGTAAAAGGCGCCCACTTGTCCGGCCAGCAGGCCAGCATCGCGGAAGCCCTGCGAGGCCTGATCGGTGGTGCCATAAATGGTGGTCGACAGCGACAGCATGATGTACTGCCAGTAGCAGAACATCGCATACCACTGGAATAGCTTGACCAGCGCCAGCTGCTTCATGGTCGGTGGCATCTCGCGCACTGCCGCCACGATGTCGGCCAGCGTGTGGCGCCAGCCGGCCGGCCGCGCGCGGATCTCGGCCAGCTCCTCGGCCGTCAGCGGATGCTCGGGCGTGGTCTTCAGCGTCCACAATACCGAGCAGATCGAAAACACCGCGCCAATCAGGAAGGCGACGATGACGATGTGCGGGATATTGCTGCCGTTGACGGCATCCTTGTTCATGCCGCCCCACATTAGTAGCGATGGCGTCAGATAGGCCAGCGTCTGCCCCAGCCCGGTGAACGCGCTCTGGGTCAGGAAGCCGAGCGAATGCTGGCGCGGCGCCAGCTTGTCGCTGACGAAGGCGCGGTACGGCTCCATCGTCACGTTGTTGGCGGCGTCGAGTATCCACAGCAGGCTGGCCGCCATCCACAGTGTGGGGCTGAACGGCATGGCCAGCAGCCCGAGGCTGCACAGGATGGCGCCGATCAGGAAGTACGGCGTGCGCCGGCCCCAGCGCGTCACTGTGCGGTCGCTCATGGCGCCGATCAGTGGCTGCACCAGCAGGCCGGTCATGGGGCCGGCCAGCCTCAGGTAAGGCAGGCTGGCCTCGTCGGCCCCGAGGTATTTGTAGATCGGGCTCATGCTGCTTTGCTGCAGCCCGAAACTGAACTGAATACCAAAGAAGCCGATATTCATATTGACGATCTGCCAGAACGACAGATGTGGTTTGCTGGCCGGTACCGAACTACGGGCCGGCGACGGCGAAGTCGAAGAAGATGCGGCGGGCATGGAGGACATGGCGGCTTCCGTTCTCAGGGCAGCACGCGGCCGGCTTGCCAGCACGCGATCCACGGTTGATAGAACGCCAGATCGGCCGGTACCGCGCCCGAAATGCCGCAGATGGCGCCGGCGAAGGCATTCGCACGCGCCAGCGTCAGCGGCAGCGACCAGCCCTGCGCCTGACCATGCAGGTACACCGCCGAAAACGCATCACCGGCGCCCACCGTATCGATGATCTGCGCCGGCGCATGGCACTCATGGTTGGCGCTGATCACGCCATCGGCGCCGAAGTGCATCACACCACGCTCGCCCAGCGTCACCAGCAGCCCTTGCAGGCCGAAGATGCGCATCAGGTTGAAGCAAGCTTCCTGCATGTCCGGGTTATCCAGCGACTTGGTGCCGGGCTGGGTGTGGGTGTACCAGCTGAACAGGTCTTTCAGTTCGTCCTCGTTGACCTTGACGACATCGGCCAGCTTCAGCGACTCATTCGCCACCCGCTCGGTGACCTGACCTTCACGCACGTTCAGGTCCAGATAGCGCTGCGCCGGGGTTGCCGCCAGCAGCGCCATCAGCGTCCCGCGCGAGTGCGGATGGCGCTGTGCCATGGTGCCGAAATACAGCGTCGCCGGCTGGCAGTGGGCCAGCGCCGTCAGCGCCGGATCGGCGTCGATGTAATCATAGGCCTGGTCCGGCAGGATGATGAAGCGGTGCGCGCCGTCCTTGCGCTCGACCACCACGCGCCCGGTCGGCTCCTGCTGATCGATCTGCAGGCCGGCCTGGTTCATGCCGAAGCGGTCGAATTCGGCCCGAACCAGCGCCCCGTTGGCGTCGGCACCGAGACGCGTGATCATCAGCGCCGCCTCGCCAAATGCGGCCAGATTGCGCGCCACATTGAACGGCGCACCGCCCACCACCTGCTCGGTGGTGAAGTCATCCACCAACGCTTCCCCAAATACGACGATCGCTGTTGCGTTCATGTTGTACCCTGTCTCCGAATTTGTATTATGTGCCGCTGCGGGCCGCAGCTGACACTATATTGATGCGCGTTGTAACCACAGCAGCGCATACGGCGCCAGCGTCAGCGTACCGCTCAGCGGCGCCGCTGCGGGGCCGGCCAGGCAATCGTGCCAGCTGCCCTCGAGCACATGCTGCTGCGCCTCGCCGGTGAAATTCATCACGCTGCAGAACTGCGTCCCGCGTGCCAGCGCCAGCACGCCCGGGTGTGCGCTGGCCAGCAGCGTGCGCGGCGCACCGGCTGCCAGAGCATCCTGCTGCTGGCGGGCGTGGATCAACGCCGCCAGCGCCTGCGTCATGCGGCCGGCATTGGTGCTGACGTCATGCCGCTGGGCCCAGCGCTGTTCGTCGAACACGGGACGCTGCAGCCAGCGGCTGTCCATCGCGTGCTCGGGGCGGGACAGATAGCTGCTATCGTTTTCCATCGCCAGCTCGTCGCCCATGTACAGCACCGGCAAGGCGCCAAAACTCAGCGCCAGCCCGTGCAGCAATTGCAGGCGGCGCAGCGCCAGCTCACGCTCGTCTTCATTGCGCGCCGTTTGCAGCCCGGCCAGTCCCGCTGCCATGCCGTTGCTGCCATGCGCCGCATTCGGATCACTGCTCTGGAATGCCGCGCCGGCCGCATAACTACCCTCGGCGCCGCTGAAGAACCGGGCGATGCGGGCCAGCCGTGGTGCGCTGTCCTGTCCATCGGCGGCCGCTTCGGCGCGCAGCACATTCCAGCCAATATCATCGTGGCAGCGCACATAACTGAGCCAGGTCGCCGCCGGCGGCAGCGCTGGCGTGGCGGCAATCACGTGGCGCAGCATGCTGGCATCCTGCTCGGCCAGCGCCGACCAGCCGGCCGCCATCAGGCTGCTGTGGTAGGCGATCTGGCATTCCGGTGCATCCGGCGTCCCGAGGTAGGCCGGCAGTTCCCGCGTCGGCACAATCGCTTCCGCCTTCAGCAGCACGGCCGGGGCGACGATGTCGACGATGGCGCGCAGCGCCTGCAGCAACTGGTGCGCCTCCGGCTGGTTCATGCTGTTGGTGCCAACCCGTTTCCACAGGAAGGCGGTGGAATCGAGGCGGAACACTTCGATGCCGCGATTGGCCAGCCGCAGCAAGGCGCCCGCCATTTCGAGGAAGACCGCCGGATTGGCGTAATTTAAGTCCCATTGATAGGGATAGAAGGTGGTCCAGACCCAGCCACCGGCCGCTTCGACCAGACTGAAATTGCCGGGCGCGACCTGCGGGAATACCTGGCCCAGCGTGGCCTCGTAGGCATCCGGCTGGACCCGGTCCGGGAAAATATGGAACATCGCGCGGGCCGCGGCATCGCCGGCCCGGGCTGCCTGCGCCCACGGATGGTCATCGGCCACATGGTTCAGGATGAAATCCGAACACAGGCTGATGCCGGCTGCGCGCAGTTGCGTGGTCAGCTCGAGCAGGTCGGCATTGCTGCCCAGCACCGGCTCGACCTGGTCAAAATCGGCGACCGCGAAGCCGCCGTCATTCTCGCCCTCACGGGCCCGCAGGAACGGCAGCAGGTGCAGATAGCTGACGCCCAGTTCGCGCAAATACGGAATGCGCTGGGTGACGCCCTGCAGCGTGCCGCCGAACTTTTGCACATAGGTGCAATAGCCCAGCATGCGCTGGTGCAGGAACCAGTCCGGCTGCGCGGCCCGCTGCGCATCGAGCGCAGCGAGCGCCGCCGGACGGGCTGCCAGCATCTGCCCCATCATGGCCATTAACTGGCCGAGCCAGGCCTCGAAGTCCGGCCGCTCGCCGTACAAGCCGTGCAGCAGGCGCCGCAGCACCGGTTCAGCCTGGTCGAGGCGTTGCGCCGCCTTCTGGCGCAACGCTTCCGGCAGCGCCGCCAGCAACTGCGACGCGTGAGATGGGACAGAGTGTGACATGGTTAGAACGCGTAGCTGAGGCTGACTTTAGCGGCACGGCCGGTGATGGCGCGCGCGGCATGGCCGTCGCCTTCCACCTCGGTGTAGCCGAGTTTGTTGAACAGGTTGTTGGCACTGACGGCCAGCGTGGTCTTCGGCGTCAGACGATAGCTGAGCGACGCATTGACGACGGCATAGGCCGGCATGACGATGGTGTGCGCATCATCGGCAAACGATTCGCCGGTACCGATGATGCTGGCGCCCACGGTCACGTCACCCATGGTGTAGGTCGGTGCCAGCTGGTACACCACCTTGGCCTGACGGCGTGGGGTGTTGCCGATCACGGCCACATCGCCGGGCGCGGTGCCAGTGATCTTGGCATCGGTGTAAGTCAGGCCGCCGGTCACGCGGAAGTTGCTGATGGTGTAAGCGGCTTCCAGTTCCACGCCCTTGGCGTCGTAGCTGTTGGCAGTGCTGCGCTGGGTGGTGGCTTCGTAGTTGGTTTCGCTGGTCTTGGCCTGGAACAGGGTGGCAAAGGTGCTGAACGAACCACTGCGCCATTTCACGCCGCCTTCCAGCTGCTTGACGGTGTTGATGTTGATCGGTGCGCTGCCATCGAGCGGGGTGCCGAACAGAATGCGGTCGGCATTGAAGGCGACGCCATCGCTGATACGGGCAAACGCGGCCAGGCTGGACGTGATGCGGTAGTTACCACCGACCGAATACGAGGTATGGTTGATCTTGTAGTCCACCAGTTGCTGGGTGGCGGGATCGTAGCGGGTAGCGCCGGCACTGGCGATGTTGGCGCTGCCGCTGGCGCGCTGGCGGTCTTCGCGGATGCTGGCGTCGACGTTCAGCGGACCGGCTTCATAGCCCAGATTCAGGTAGGGCGAAGTCAGCTTGTATTCCATGTCCACCGCACGCGAGCAGCAGCCACCGAAGGCGGCGCCGATCAGGCCCGGCGTGGTGCTGGCCGTTTGCAGCAGCGCTGGCTTGTCGCCGGACGCCTGCATCAGGTATTCATTGAAGTTCCAGGTCAGGCCCAGTTTCTGGGTCGACAGGTACAGGCCGGCCGTGGTGGTCAGCTTGGCGCCGTCGGCCAGATTGAAAGTCTTGGCCAGTTTGGTGTCGTTCAGCGTATTACCGGCGTCGTCGATCGAGGTGTTGAATACCACGGCCGAGAAGGCGCGGCCATTGTAAGCCTTGCCCTTGTTCGGACCGGTGGCAAAGGTGTAGCTGCCGACGGTGCCGTTATTCGCTGGGAACACGCCGACGAAGCGGCCACTGTTGCTGGCGTGGCGGAATTTGTTGCTCAGATTCCAGCCGTCGCCCAGATCCAGCGCGCCTTCCAGACCCAGCGTATCGCTCTTCACCGACAAGCCGTCGTTGACATTGCTCGACACATGGCCGTTGTTCTTGTCCAGCGTCACGTCCCGCACCCAGTACGGCGAGTAGAACGTCACCTTGCGTGGATCGAGACCCGGGATTTCCACCACTTGCTTGTTGATGACCTGCACCGGCACTGGCAGTGCGGTCGGCGATTTGTCATCCAGATGCTTGAACGACAGGCGGATAAAGCCGTTGTCCAGTTGGTGCGTGATATTGCCGCGGATCTGGCCGCCGCTCTCGGTGCTCAGGCCGGTATTCCGGATGCCTTCGCCGCTACGGTAGCTGCCGCCGATGAAGAAGCGGGTTTTGTCCGAGATCGGGGCGCCGTAGTCGAAGTCGTAGCGGGTCTGGTCATAGCCGAGGCCATGCGAGATGCCGATGTGGCCGCCCTTCTCTTCACCGGTCTTGGTGATGAAGTTGATGATACCGCCCGGCGAATTGCTGGCCAGCGTGGAGGCCGAGCCGCCGCGCACCACTTCCAGGTGGTCCAGCGTGCCATCGATCTTCACAAAGCTGTCCGGGGTGATGAAGTTGAAATCGCCCGATTGCAGCACGGCCAGGCCATCTTCCTGGATCTGCACATAGCGTGCACCACCGGCCGAGATCGGTACACCGCGGACCGTGATGTTGGCATTGCCTTCGCCACCCGATGATTCCGAGCGCACGCCCGGCACCGAGCGCAGGATTTCGGCCGCGCTGGTCGGCGCGGCATTCTTGATCGCGTCCGCTTCCAGCGTACTGATCGAGACGCTGGTTTTCATTTTGGTCGAACCACCGCTGCTGCCGGTGACGATCACGCGTTCCATGTTCAGGCCGTCGGCGGCAGGTGCCACCTGTGCTTCGTCGGCGCGGGCAGCGCCCATGTGCAGTACGGCCAGTGCGACGGCGGCGGCGCAGCCGCGCAGTTTCAAGTTGCGAGTATCCATAGTCTCCTCCAGGTGTCATTTTTGTGCCGAAGCGAACTAGGTCGTCCGGCGCTTTGTCGTGCTGCTTTGTTGAGCAGGTAAGCCATTATTCAATGAAAACAGTTTTATTGCAATCGATTGCAATACGAGATAGCGGGTCGGAATGGACGAAATACAACAAATTCCGCAAATATTTACGGAACCTTATGCAAACGGTTGCAACGGAAGAAACAACAGAAGAAAAATCAGGCGGGCTGGCTGCTGGAACGCACCACCAGCTCGGTGGCCAGCTGCAGCGACGGCGCTTCTCGGCCCTCGGTCAGCTCCAGCAGCGATGCCACCAAGGCCTGACCCGCAGCGCGGATCGGCTGTCGGATGGTGCTCAGCGGGGGGTGGAAATAGTTGGACAGTTCGATATCGTCATAGCCGACCACGGCCACCTGCTCCGGCACGCTGACGCCATGCGGGCGCAGCGTATTGATCGCCGTCATCGCCAGCAAGTCGCTGCAGGCAAAGATCGCGTCATACGGCACGGCACGGCGCTGCAGCTCCTCGACCGCCTCGCGCCCGCCGTCCGGCAGGAACGACACCGACACCTGCAATTGCGGGTCCGGCGTCAGGCCATACGCGGCCAGTGCCTGGCAATAGCCGCGGAAGCGCTGCTCGACCTCGGGCAGGTTGACGTCGCCAAAGAAGGCGATCCGGCGCCGCCCCTGCGCCAGCAGGTGGCCAGTGGCCAGCGTGCCGCCGGCCACATTGTCGCCGCCGACGGTGCAATACAACTGTTGTGGCAGCTGGGCGCCCCAGACCACGATCGGCACATGGCGGGCGGCCAGCTGGTTCAGCTGTTCATGGTGGCGCCACTGGCCGATCAGCACGATGCCGATCACGCGCCCGGTATCAAAGGGCGCGGCGGCGGCATCGAGCTGCTCGGCGTCCACCCGCGACACCAGCATATCGAAGCCCTGCTCGGTGAGCGCATCGGCCAGGCTACCCAGCATGCTGAGGAAGAAGGGATCCGACAGGTGCTGGCGCGTGGCCGAGTCATACGGCACCACCACGCCGACCGTGCGGTTCTGTTTCAGGCGCAGGTTTTGTGCGCCAATATTGATGGTGTATTTCAGCGAGCGGGCCAGCTCCATGATGCGGGCCCGGGTTTCGTCATTGACCAGCGTGCTGCCGCTGAGGGCGCGCGACACGGTCGAGGTCGACACGCCGGCGAGGCGCGCGATATCGGCCATCTGCAGGCGACGCTGCTGGGCCGAACTGCTGCGCCCGGGCACCGGCGGCGTGGTCTTGGACATGACCGCTGCGCCTTACTGAGGGACCGTGTCCTTGAACGAGGCGCGTTCTGACAGCTTGTCGTACAGACGCGCCAGTTGCGGGTGCGCCGTGCGCCACTCGATCTCCGGGAAGCGGAACGTCAGCCAGCCCAGCGCGCAACCGACGGCCACGTCGGCCAGCGAATAATGGATGCCGGCGCAATACGGCTGCTCGCCGAGGCGCTCGGCCAGCGCAGCCAGGCCCAGCGTCACCTTGCGCTGCTGGCGCGCGATCCAGTCGGCGCTTTGCAGTGCCGGCGGACGCTGGGTGCGTTCCAGCCGGATCAGGATGGCGGCATCGAGCAGGCCGTCGGCCAGCGCTTCCCAGCACTTGATGTCGGCGCGGTCGCGTCCGTTGGGCGGCAACAGCTTGCACACCGGGGTCAGGGTATCCAGATACTCCACCATCACGCGCGAATCGATCAGCACCGTGCCATCCTCAAGCACCAGACTGGGCACCTTGCCGAGCGGGTTCAAGTTCTGGATCGCCGTGGTCGGCGACCACACGTCTTCCAGCTCAAACTGGTAGTCAAGCTTCTTTTCCGCCAATACGACACGAACTTTGCGGACATACGGGCTGGTAAGGGAACCGATCAGTTTCATAGATGCTTAAAGTAAAGGATTGATGATCAGTATAACATCGGCAGAAGCACTGGCTGCCAATGGTATACTTCTGTTTTGCACCAATCACTCACCGCTCCCGCCTCCCATGACTACTACTCCTTACTCCACGCTGTCGGCCCTGTCCCCTCTGGACGGCCGCTACGCCAGCAAAACCGATGCGCTGCGCCCCATCCTGTCGGAATCCGGTTTCATGCACCACCGCGTGAAAGTTGAAATCTCCTGGCTGCAAGCGCTGTCGCTGGCCGGTTTCGCCGAGATCCCACCGTTTTCGGCGGCCGGCACGGCGCTGCTGGACCAGATTGCCAGCGAGTTCACGGAGCAGGATGCGGCCCGCATCAAGGAAATCGAAGCCGTCACCAACCACGACGTCAAAGCCGTCGAGTACTGGCTCAAAGAGCAGGTCAAGGACGTGCCGGAGCTGGTCGCCGCGTCGGAATTCATCCACTTCGCCTGCACCTCGGAAGATATTAACAACACCTCGCACGGCATGATGCTGAACGACCCAAGCCCGCCATTTTCGTTGCGCGGGTTTTTTGGATTTTTTAGGAGGGAGGGGTTCTGGGGATTCTTCTGAATTCACTTCAGGACGCTCCAGTGGGCCTCTAGCCACTCTTGGGCCCAATGTCCGGAGTAATACATGAACAGGAGGGAGAGGGCTGTGAGGACGAGCAACGCAATGATCTCAAGATGAGTTCGTATGAAAACACTAAAGAGCCAAAGCAAGGCCAGGGACATTAGGAACAAAATGTAGAGCAGGAGACCCAGAAGGAGTGCGATCATTGCCCACCCCCGTCGTGCATCCCCGCGTAGTAAGCACAAAAGATTGCAAACATTTGAAACATAGTGGCTAGGATCTCAGTGCCAATGTACTCGCGGGTTTCCTTCTTCCCTTCGGGGAGCGAAATGACCGCGCGTGAGACCTGAATAGGAC
>JBGSBQ010000027.1:0-16352 GCA_041730475.1 Sphingomonadaceae bacterium | reverse complement strand
TGAGCACGGGTGCCGATGGGTATATCTATATCAAGACGGTCGACAACGGCCTGTTCATTTTGCGCCCGAACAGCCAGGCCCGGATCGCCACCTACCATATTGATAACGCGAATCCGGCGAATACCCGCATCAAGCTGGAATTGCTGAACGGGGTAGCCCGCAGTCAGTCGGGCCAGGCCGTCAAGCTGGCACGCCAGAATTTTCGCTTTAATACGCCGGTCGCTGCGATCGGCGTGCGCGGTACCGACTTTACCGTCTTTACCAATCAGGACACCTCGCGCGTGACGGTGCTGTCGGGCGGTATCACGATGAGTGGTTTCGCCGGGGCCTGCCGTCCGGAAGGTACTGGACCGTGCGAGGGTAACACGGCGCGCGAACTGTCGGCCGCCCAGCGTGGTCAGTTGTTACAATTGCAACGCGGGCAGGCGGCGCCGCAGTTGCTGCAAGGGAATAGCTCGCTGGCGCCGGATACGGTGGCGCCACCGCGCACCGACGAGCCGGGCAAGAACGGCAATTCGGCCTCGACCGAGCCCAGTCTCGATCCGAAGAAGGCGCTGAGCCTGCAGGAAAAAGTGGTGCAGACGACGGTCGTGCCGCCGGTAGTCGATAACAGCAAGAACAACCTGCCGCCGGTGCCGGAAGTGGTGGCGCCGGTGGTGCCCGTGGTACCGGTGGTGCCCGTGGTGCCGGAAGTGCCGGTAGTGGTGCAACCGGCCAAGGAAGTCAGCTGGGGCCGCTGGGCCACGATTGCTGAGCAGGCGCCGACCAGTGGCCTGAGCAAGGCCGGCAGCGATCGCATTGCCATTGCGGGTGATTATGTGCTGTTCCGTAGCCGTACGGGCGCTACCTTTACCACGCCGGAAAAGGGCAATGTGGCCTTCAGCATGGTGGGTGGCGAAGGGTATGTGCATGACATCGACAGTACCGTGAAGACGGCGGTCACCTTAAAGAACGGCGAACTGTCGTTTGATTTTGGCAAGGCCACGTTTGCCACGAAATTTGATGTGCTGACGCCCACGGCTGAGACTTTTAAAATGGTATCCGAAGGCCGGGTCGGCAGCGATGGTATTTTCTCCAGTACTAACCGCAATCTGCCGACCGGGAATATGGCAGTCACGGGCGTCATGACGGACCTGAATGGTGCGACCTATATTTTCCAGGGTAGCCCGGATGCGCGCCGTGTCGTGAATGGAATGACGATTTGGGCCAAATAAGTACTAAATATCAATAACTTACCCGCCCCCATTTGCGATGGGGGCGGGTTTTGCTTTTTCTGGGCGGGTAATGCGTGCATATATATATGTGGCCCGCGCAGCGTAGTTTTTTGTCAGTGCTGCCGCCTATAAAGCGGGGTGGTGGCGCGCTTTGCAAACATTTGATTTATCCACAAGGTTCTTCCATAATGACCGCGCGGTAATTTAATGTCGCAAAAAAGCAAAAAAAGGTGAGGTAATTGAGGTTTGATGTGATGCTCATCACATTCATCCCCAGTTGTCCTCTGCCATGATTCGGTACGCTGTCTTGCGGTTCGCAGGTTGCGTTGCCGAAGCGCTTATTCTTTTAATCCTAGGAGTTATCAATGGCTACAAATATCGACCTGATCCAACAACTGTACGTTGCGTACTACAACCGTCCTGCGGACGTTGCTGGCCTGAACTACTGGGTTGCAGCTCTGGATGCCGGCGCAACCATCGACCAAATCAGCAAATCGTTCAACAGCGCAGCTGAGTACACCGCTGCCTACGCTGGCAAATCGCCAGAAGTTATCGTTGACACCGTCTACATGAACCTGTTCGGCCGTCACGCTGAAAGCGGCGGTCTGGACTACTGGGGTCCTAAAGTCCAAAGCGGCGCCATCACCACCGCTGACCTGGTCAAAGCCATCTCGGCTGGCGCCTACGGCACCGACGGCACCCTGAACGCCGACGGCCTGGCCCTGGCAAACAAAGTGACCGCTGCTGAAGCCTTCACGACCGAACTGAACACCGCTGGTAACGAAGCTGAGCGTATCGCTTACGCTTCCGGCACCGCTGCTGTCCTGAACGCTGCGAAGACCTTCATCGCTGGTGTGACCGACGACGCATCGCTGGCAACCGCACTGGCTGGCGTGCACGCTGCTGCCCAGAACCTGATCGTTGTAACCACCCCGACCGCAACCATCACCCTGACCAGCGGCATCGACACCGGCGCAGCCTTCGTTGGCGGCGCAGGCAACGACGTGTTCGACGCAACCAAAGGTGCTGCTGGCGCCGCAACCCTGAACGCCCTCGATTCGATCGACGGCGGTGCAGGTACCGACACGCTGAACGTGGCACAAACTGCTGCGATCGCACTGACTTCGTCGACCATCGTCAAGAATATCAACACTGCCAATCTGGTTAGCGGCGGTGCTGTTGCTGTTAATGCAGCTGGCTGGACCGGTCTGGACAACCTGATTGTTGCTTCCGTCGGTGGTGAGACGGTTACCGCAATCGCTTCCGCCGCTGTGACGGCAACTGACTCCGCTCTGGCGGCTGCTGCACTGACCATCAATGGTGGTTCGAGCGTCAATGTGACCGCATCGGGTTCGACCACCGGTACCATCACCGTGGGCACCACGGTTGCTCCGACCGGCGCCATCACCATCAGCAACACCACCACCGGTGCAGTTAGCGCTGGTACCATCAACGTCGCTGGTGGCACCACCGTTAAAGTCACCCAGGCTGCAAGCAACGCCGTCAATACCACCCAGACCAACGGCAGCGTTAACGTAGCCGGTGGCGCAGCGACCACTTCGGTAACCGTGGCTGCATCCGCTGCTGCAACCGCAAGCGGCACCGTTGCTGGTGTGAACGCCAACACCGTGAACATTCTCGATGTGAATGCTGCTAGCGCCACCAAGGCTGGTACCATCACCAGCGTTTCGGTCGATAGCTTCACGACGCTGAGCATTACCGACAACGCGCTGACGACCCTGAGTGTCGCCAACGGTTCGGGTAACATCATCATCGACAACTCGGGCCTGACCACCGCCACCAACAAGACCCTGGCGCTGACCATCAACGGCCAGACCGGCGGTACCCTGGACGATGCTGACATCTACACCACGCTGAATGTCACCACCACCGGTGCCAATTCGACCCTGGCCAACATCACCGAAGGTGCTGTCACCGCCCTGTCCGTGGCCGGCACCAAGACGCTGGCGCTGACCTCGACTGCTGGCTTGACCGCGCTGAAAACCGTGACCGTGAGCGGCGCGGCTGGCCTGACCGCCGATCTGAGCGGCGCTACCGTGACTTCGGTCAGCACGGCCGCTTCCACCGGTAAAACGACCGTCACCATCGACGCGTCGAAAGCAACCTTCACCGGCGGTGCTGGCGTTGACAAAGTGACCCTGGCAGCGACCAATGCGACCAAAGCTATCTCGCTGGGCGCGGGCGATGACAGCCTGACCATGGGTGCGCAGACCACCACGGTGGCGATCGCTGGCGGTACCGGTACCGATACCCTGTCGATCTCGGCAGCTTCGGCGGCAGTTGCTTCGGCTGACGCAACCTTCGCTGGCCTGGTCACCGGCTTCGAACAGCTGACCCTGACCGGCGCGACCAACCAGACCATCGATCTGGCTGTGCTGGGTAACTACAACTACGTTACCACGAGCGGCGGCAATGGCCTGACCCTGAGCAACCTGAGCAACGGCGGCACCCTGGCGCTGACCGGCGCAGGCACCGCTTACACCATTGGTAACTCGGCCTTCACCGCCGGTACCAATGACGTGGTCAACCTGACCTTGACCGCTGATGCCACCGGTGCCGGTACCAGCTTCGCTTCGACCGGCATTACCGCTTCGGGCGTCGAGAAGTTCGCTATCACCACGGTTGATACCGGAGCCACCCCAACTGGTGCCAACGCTCACTTGGTCACCCTGCTGGGTAACTCGGCTTCGACCATCACCGTTGCTGGTAACGACGGCCTGAACCTGACTGCAACCAGCACTGCTGCGACTTTGGTTGATGCTAGCGGCATCACCCTGGGTGGCTTCACCTTCACCTCGGGCGCGCTGGCTGCTGCTGCTGCCATCAAAGGTTCGGCAACCGGTACCAACACCGTCACCTTCAGCGCAGCAACTGGCGGCGCAGTGACCTACACCGGTGGCACGGGCGTCGACACCATCACGGCCTCGAACGGCAAAGCCAATATCATTCACCTGGGTTCGGGCACCACGGCTAACACCGTGACCGGCGCCGGTGGCAACATGACCATTGACTCGACCGCAACCGGTACCGATACCGTCACGCTGACCACTGGTAACAACAATGTTTCCCTGGGCAACGGTGTGAACAACTTCACCGCGACTTCGGGCAACAACGTGTACGTTGGTGGTACCGGCGTGGACACCATCACGGTTGGCGGTGGCGTGAACACCATCACCACCGGCACCGGTGCTGACGTCGTTACGCTGACCACTGCTGGTGCAACGGTGAATACCTACAGCACCATCACCGATGCACACGCTGGCATGCAAATCGCCTTCACCAACCTGGGCACCGAAACCTTCGTTTCGGCAAAAGTGTCGACCCTGAACCCGAACACCGCCGTGTTCCAGGACTTCGCGAATGCCGTGGTTGCTGGCGCGACCCAGGCTGACCACTCGACCGATGGCGCGTTTGGCTGGTTCCAGTTCGGTGGCAACACCTACCTGGTGGAAGTCAAGCACAGCACCGTCGGTGGTATTGCGCAGACCTTCGTCAACGGCGTTGACCAGATCGTTTGCCTGACCGGCCTGGTCGATCTGAGCACCGCAACTGGTGGTACCACCAACATCCTGACCCTGGGCTAATCGTCCTTCGTCGCCATTCATGGGGTCCATCCGGACCGCATGAATGGAACTGGAGTAAAAACCCGTCCTTCCGAGGACGGGTTTTTTTTTGGACGGCCGCAATATCGGTGCTACCTTTCAACGAACCGGATGTCTGAAACGGGGCGCGGCTTCACACCGCTCAAACAAGTTGGCGCGACCAGTAGCATTGGTCGGGTGACTTGCTGGAACAAGGCGGTAGCCGACTCGTGTTGGGGCCAGCCGCGCGCGCAGTGCGGCATGGTGTTTGACCGGGGCAATGGTGGGGAGCGCTGGATCTGGTAGCGACGACCGGGAAGCAGGCTAGCTCCCCGGTGTATGCGTTGCGGCTGGCGCGCTTACAGGACTTGCAGCGCTTGCAGGATGGGTAACTGTTTGGCGGCGAATGCGCTGGCCTGTTGTTCCAGCTCGGCCAGGGTAGCGGCATCACTCTCGAGTGCCTTACCCTCCTTCAATAGCCGTTTTCCTTGCTGTGTCAGCGCGTTCCACGCATGGTGCGCCCACTGCTGGACGCTGGCTGCGCCTTGTTCCCGGGCATGAATAAACATTTGCTGGATGTGGGAGACTGGCACCCCGCCACCCGTTACGGGGCTGGTCAGATAGGCGACTTCGCCACCTGCGCAGGCTTGCCGGCACAGGTACAGATTTAATGCCTTGGCCATTTCGTTGCGCTGCGGGGTCAGGGGGGGCTGGGCGGTAGTGACTGCCCCGGTGCCACAAAGAATCATGATTGCTTGCGTCAGCTGCGATAACTGGATCTCGTTGCCGGCGATCAGTTGTTCGATCTGCCCCAAGGTTTTGGCCTGGTGGTCGGCCAGCGCATCGAGTATGGGGGCATAGATGGCCTCTTGCATGCTGGCTTCCCCGAGCCCGCCTTTGACCTTAAGGGTGACCTCGGCACGGGGCTGTATCAGTACCACCAGCTGTTGACGCAATTGTTGCGCCTGCTGGATGGGATTCAGCGTGCGCAGACCATTGACCCAGAAATCGCGGCGGAACTGTTGGTTGACGCAGAAATCCCGCACGGTTTCCCGGAACATGGGAGCGGCAATGTCTTTGAGTAAATTCTGTTGCTCGGTGGTCAGGGTCAAGGCATCGATATGGTCGATATAATTGGCGGAACAAACGTAATTCAGCTTGGTGGGGGATAACCATTCTGCCATGCGCGAAAACGGCATGGGTAGCCAGTCACGGTTGAAGTACTCGTGCGCCAGATAATTGCGGTTTTGCCCCTTGAGCTCGGTGAGTCGGTCTGCCACCAGAGGGTTGGCTTGCGCAAATTTGGGATTGGCGGACATCAGCTTGTTGGCGAAGTCCAATGCACTATCGATGCGCGTTACGATGCCCTGCGCCGGCGCGCTCATCACCTCACTATGCTGTGTCAACAGGTCACGCAAAGGCACCATGGCGGCCCAGCCGGGCTGTGTGTTATAACTGATATATAACACCCCGCCGACATTGAGCTTGCGGCGGATGAAGTCGACGATCACGGCCCGGTTCTCATCCGAGATCCAGCTCCAGATACCGTGCAGCGCAATATAGTCAAACTTGGGCAAGTCGTCGCGCTGGCAGAATGCGTCGAATCCTTCATCAAACAATTGTGCGTCGGAGCCTGCTGCGCCGCGCAGTTCCTGAGCGTACGCTGCCTGAGCGGGGTTGAAATCCGTACCAAACCAGTGGGTGATCGACGCGGCCGCATGCAAGTTGGTACTGACACCTTGCCCAAAGCCCAACTCGCAGGCGGTGCCGACCTCCGGGAAGGCGACGCCGGCCTGGAGAAATGCCAAGCGCATGTGCAGCGGATTTAACTCGGTATAGTAGCCATAGGTGTAAGCAATGTCGGCCACATAGCCGGCAGTCCAGTCAGTCATGTCAGATGCTTTCGATGGGTGAAAATGGTTGACGTCACAGTGTGGTATCCCGCTCGCACAGCGCAGGTCGGGCACGCTGCCTTATTGTAGTTGTTGCCGATTGAAATGTGCGGCCTTCCGGCACCGTTTTTCGTGACTGAGTCGTACAGAAAGAGATGTAATAAATGTGACGAGCATCACATTTTCCATTCGATTTCGGCGATAATGTCTTGTCTCGCTCAATTGGAGCGATTTGCCAGTGATACCCATGAAAAATAAACTCGCCAAGACTACGAATGAAATCCAGCAAATTTTGCTGACATTTAAGAGTACCTTCATTACTGTCGGCACTTTTAGCGCAATCAGCAACTTGCTGATGCTGGTGCCGTCTCTGTATATGCTGCAAGTCTATGACCGCGTGCTCGCCAGCCGGAACGAAGTCACACTGTTAATGCTGACGCTGATGATGCTGGCGGCCTATGCTTTCATGGGGGCGCTGGAGTTGATCCGCAGCTTCGTGTTGGTGCGCGTGGGCGCCCAGTTCGACATGCAGTTAAACAAGCGGGTTTACACCGCAGCGTTCGAACAGAATTTGAAGAAAACGGGCGCTAATGCCGGGCAGGCGCTGGTGGATTTGACCAATCTGCGCCAGTTCTTGACCGGGAATGCCTTATTCGCCTTCTTCGACGCGCCGTGGTTCCCGCTGTATTTGCTGGTCATCTTCCTGTTTGAGCCGTCGCTGGGTATCTTTGCCCTGTGCGGTACCGTGGTGCTGGTGGCCTGTGCGTATGTGAATGAGCGCGTTTCGCACAAGCCATTGTCCGAAGCCAACAGCATGGCGATCGCAGCGAGCAATATGGCAACCAATAATTTGCGGAATGCCGAAGTCATTGAATCGATGGGGATGTTGCCGAATTTGATGGGACGCTGGCTGAAACTGCACAGCCGTTTCCTGCATCTGCAAGCCGAAGCCAGTGAAAAGGCGGGCTTGGTGGGCGCGGTGACGAAGTTTTTCCAGGTCTCCCTGCAATCGTTGGTGCTCGGCTTTGGCGCATTGCTGGTGTTGGAAAACAAGATTACCCCTGGGATGATGATTGCCGCCTCCATTTTGGTGGGGCGTGCCTTGCAGCCGGTACAGCAGGTGATCGCAGTATGGAAATCGTATGCCAATACCCGCAGCGCCTATGAGCGCCTGAGCACTTTATTGGAAGAAAATCCGGCCCGTACGGCCGGCATGGAACTGCCGAAGCCCCACGGCGCAGTCAGTGTGGAAGCGGTCACCGCAGCGCCACCGGGCGCCCGCGCAGCGGTCTTGAAGGGCGTCAGTTTTGCTGTCAATGCGGGCGATGTGCTGGGCGTGATTGGCCCTAGCGGTTCCGGCAAATCGACGCTGGCGCGCCTGTTGGTCGGTATCTGGCCGTCGATGGTGGGGAAAGTGCGGCTCGATGGCGCCGATATCTTCCAGTGGAACAAGGCAGAGTTGGGACCGCATATAGGTTATTTGCCGCAGGATATTGAGTTGTTTGGCGGCACGATCAGCGAAAACATCGCGCGTTTCGGCGACATCGATGCTGAAAAAGTGGTGCTGGCGGCCAAGCGGGCCGGGGTCCATGACCTCATCTTGCACTTCCCTGAAGGCTATGACACCAAGCTCGGCGACGGTGGTGCCGGCTTATCCGGCGGCCAACGCCAGCGCATAGGCTTGGCCCGTGCCATGTATGGCGATCCGTCGGTGCTGGTGCTGGATGAGCCGAACTCGAACCTGGATGACGTGGGTGAGATGGCGCTGTTACAGGCGGTGAATGACCTGCGCGCACGCGGCAAGACCATCATCTTAATTACCCACCGCACCAGCGTGATCGGCGCGACCAACAAATTGTTGTTGTTGCGGGACGGAGTGGTCACGATGTTTGGTCCGACCAATGAGGTGTTACAGGCACTGCAGGACGGGCAGCGCCAGGCACAAGCACAACTGGCAGCGCAGCAGGCTGCCGCACAAACGGCAGCACCGGTTGCCACTACCGCAGCCACGTAACAGGAGTCTGTATGAGCATTATCAAAAAGCAGGAAGCAGCAGTTGAGGTCATCAGTCATGATGTGACGCCGCTGACGGTGAATACCGACGCGCGCGCATACGCCCGCCTCGGGTGGTTCATCGTGTTGGCCGGGGTGGTCGGATTTCTGGTCTGGGCCTCGTTCGCGCCCCTGGACAAGGGATCGCCACTGTCTGGCACGGTCATGAAGGAAGGCAACCGCAAGGCGGTGCAGCATTTACAGGGCGGCATCGTTCAGGACATCCTGGTCAAAGATGGCGACCACGTCGAGGTGGGCCAAGTGTTGGTGCGGATGAATCCGGTACAGTTCCGTTCGGCGCTGGATATTACTCAAGTGCAATATATTAGTGCGCGTGTGACCGAGGCCCGGCTGGAAGCGGAGTTGGCGGGCAAGCAGAGCGTTGTGCTCCCGGATACGCTGCGCGAATTCAAGGACAATGTCCATACGGTGGACGCACTGGCGTTGCAAAACCAGCTGATCGCCTCGCGTCGCCTGTCCTTGCAAAATGAATTGAGTACGCTCGATGAGTCGATTGCTGGGTTGAGGGCGCAGATCAAGGGGGTCGACGAGTCGCGCAACAGCAAGCGGGCGCAGTTGACGATGATGAAAGAGCAAGTGGATAGCATGGCCGAGCTTGCAAAAGATGGCTTTGTCGCGCGTAACCGTTACCTCGAACTGAAGCGTGGCTACGAACAGCTGCTGGGCGCCATTGCGGAGGATAGCGGCACACTGGGTCGCGTCGAACGCCAGGTCACGGAAACGGCCATGCGCAAGATGTTGCGCAACAGCGAATACCAAAAAGAAGTGCGGACCCAACTGACCGACGCCCGCAAAGAGGCGGAATCACTGCAGGGGCGCCTGGTCAGTCAGCAGTTTGACTACGGTAGCGTGGAACTGAAAGCACCGGTGGCCGGGGTCGTCGTTGGCTCGAATGTATTCACCAAGGGCGGTGTGGTCAGCGGCGGCGCCAAATTGATGGAAATCGTGCCGGATGACGATGCACTGGTGGTCGAAGGGCAGTTGGCCATCAACCTGATTGATCGCATCCATGTAGGATTGCCGGTGGAAATGAGCTTCTCTGCATTCAATACGAACAGTACGCCGCACATCCCAGGTACCGTGGTGACGGTCGCCGCCGATCGTACTGTGGATGAGCGCACGGGAGCTTCGTACTACAAGGTCCGGGCCCGGGTCACGCCAGAAGGATTGAAGTTGATCGCTGCGAAGAAACTGGACGTGGTCTCCGGTATGCCAGTCGATATGTTTGTGAAAACGGGGGAGCGGACGATGATGAGTTATCTGCTGAAACCAGTCTTCGATCGTGCCAAATCGTCGATGACGGAGGAATGAGATGGCGTTGCGCTTAAAACAATTACCTGTGCGGCTGAGCCTGGCCGCCGTCGCCGGCACAGCGCTGTTGCTGGCCCTGCCGGCCAGCGCCATGACACTGATGCAAGCGTATGAAGCGGCTGTCAAGAACGATCCGACCTACCGGGCGGCGTTTTATGCGGCGGAAAGCGGCAAGGAAAATCGTGCGCTGGGTATGTCGAACTTGCTGCCTAGCGTGGCCGGCTCCTACAGTGCAAGCCAGAACCGCACCACGCTGTCGCTGGGCAATGTGCCGCGTCCGTACGATTACATCAGTCGCTCGTCGACGCTGCAGTTGCGCCAGACCCTGTTTAATCTGGATGGTTGGTTCCGCTTCCGTCAGGGCGCCGTTCAGGCCAAGTACACCGAAGCCCAGTTCGCCAGTCAGCAGCAGGAAGTGATCGTGCGGGTGGTCAGCGCCTATCTCGACGTATTATATAAACAGGATTTGTTGTCGCTGGCGCAGGTCGAGCGCGATTTGTATGTCGAGCAGCGCAAGGTCAATGATCGTCTGTTTGCCAAGGGCGAGGGTACCCGTACCGATATGCTGGAAACGCAGGCCCGGCTGGATGCCTCGGAAGCCCAGGTACTGGAGACCCAGGATGCGCTGGCGGCGGCGCGTGAGACGCTGGCGGGCATCGTTGGCGGCGACCCTGGCCAGCTCGATGCGCTGGTGACGCAGTTCCGGCCCCGCGAGGCCGACAAGGTCAGCTTCGAGGCATGGCGCGCCATCGCGCTGGAGCGTAATCCAGACATCAAGACCTTGCGCTTGGGTGTAGAAATCGCGACCCAGGATATCAATCGCAACCGTTCTGGCCATGCGCCGCGGGTGGATTTCGTTGGTACCTACGGCAAGACCTCCTCCGATTCGATTTCTACCGTGGACCAGGATCAGAAGATCCGCAGCATCGGGGTCCAGATCAATATTCCACTGTATTCGGGTGGCGCCGTGAATGCACAGGTCCGGCAATCGGTGGCCAACAAGGCCAAGGCCGAGGCAGACTTGCAGACCCAGACCGACAAGGTGCTGCAAGAGCTGCGCAAGGACTACAACTCGCTGCTCAGTAGCGTCGCACGGCTGGGGGCGCTGGATAAATCGGTGGCATCGTCCACTTTGCTGATCGACGCGACCCAGCGCAGTGTCGGGGCCGGCGTACGCATCAATCTGGACGTGCTGAATGCGCGCCAGCAGCTGTTTTCGGTGAAGCGCGATCAGGCTCAGGCCCGCTACAATTATTTGCTGACCACGTTGCGGATGCGTGCCGCCGTGGGCACGCTGGCGGCGGACGATGTGCGTGAAATCGGTGCCTACTTTCGCTGATGCCGGAACGCGCTTATCGTATGCAAGATGAGGTCGAAATCACCATCGACGGCATCAGCTACCGGGTCAGCGAACTGAGTGCCGAAGCCCAGGCCCAGGTCGCCAACCTGCAATTCGTCGACACGCAGATGGCGCAATTGCAGGCCCAGCTGGCCGTGTATCAGACCGCGCGCAATAGTTATGAGCACGCGCTGCACTTGCTGATACCCCGGACCAGGCAATAAACCTGGCGCGGTCCGCGCACCCGTCCTCCTGGCCGGCGACGGGTTTTTTACATTGAGCGCAGATTGCTGGCTCCTAGGCAGCTGATGACGCTGCGGTTGCAGCGCTGAATCAAGTGCTGGATGGTGCTGGCGCAAAAAATGCTACCCGCAGGCGGCACCGCTGGAACATAGCGATTTATTGACATGCCTTTTTTCGTGCCGCATGATTGCATGAAATGTGGAGGTGAGCATGTTGAAAGAAGTCGGGGCAAGCGGCCAAATATCGCTTGGTAAGAAATTTGCGGGTAAGTTGTTTGACGTCATCCTTCATCCCGACGACAGGTTTGAATTGATACCGGTCCGTATTGTGGCGACCGCACCTCCTCACACGCCGCAGGTGCTGCACGCCCCGGATGGATGGCTACCGCCCGGTGGCTATGATGGGTGTACGACATGGGCGCTGGACAATCGTGAAGCGCTGGAACAGTATGCGCGTCAGATTGAGGAAGAGGGAACTGCTGCGGAGCAACTCCAACGCTTCTTGGCGGAGCACCCGGAAATGCTGAGCGGTGACCTTGGCGAAATTTGATATATTCGTTAATCCGAACCCGGCCGCTCGGCATCTGTTGTATGTTGATGTGCAGAGCGATTTCGTTCGCCTCAGTACTCGGTGGTGTATCCCACTTTCTCGCCATGTGCCGCCCAGACCCCTGGTGCAGGGTGTGCAAGCCCTCGTTGAGATCAATCAGCGACAATATGTCCTGGATACTCCAAATCTTTTGGCGGTGCCCGCCACCCTGTTGCGTCGGCATGCCGGTCGGTTATCGTCGAGTGACCAGTTGATTGCCGAGTCATGCATTGAATTCATGCTGCGTGGCTATTGATGGGCGGGCGGTATAATTGTTCCCTTTGCCCCGAACTCGGCCCTGATGAAATCACTGAACCTGCCCTACAATCCGCGCATTGACCACCTGCGCTGGCTGGCTGCCAGCATTGTGTTCCTGTTCCACTTTTATCTGGAATACCATGGCCGCGGCGGCGTGGCGATCGACAGTGACTGGCTGGCGCTGATTACCGAAGGGCACACCGGGGTGGGCCTGTTCTTTACTCTGTCGGGCTTGCTGTTCATGCAGATTGCGCTGCGTCAGAAACAGCTGGCGTATGGCGAGTTCGTCCGCAACCGGGCGCTGCGCATCTTCCCCCTGTATTTCACCATCTTTCTGCTGGCGACCTCGATTAGCCGCGACAAATTCGTGCCGCAGGATATTTTGTACCTGATGGCCAGCAACCTCGGGCTGGCGCCTACTTCTGGCACCGTGATCACGGGCGCCGCATGGTGCATCTCGCTCGAATTCACGTTCTATCTGGTGTTCCCGTTCCTGGCCCGCTTCGCGCTCGAACGTGGCATGCGCTATTTGCTGGGTTTGATTGGCCTGATGGTGTTCTTCAAGGTCGCCGCTTACACCGTCAACGCGAACAGCACGCTGATGTATTTCAGCACCTTCGTCGGCCGCTTCGACCAGTTCCTGATCGGCATGCTGGCCGCGCTGCTGCTGGAGCGCCACGCTGGCTGGCTGCGCCGCCATGCCGGCTGGCTGCTGCCGCTGGCGGTGCTGCTGGTGGTGTGTGACAGTGCGCTGCAGAACCACGTGTCGAAATTCAATACCGACCCGCACAGCAAATTCTGGATCTTCTGGTCGCTGCTGGAAAGCTCGGGCTGGGCTGCGCTGATCGTCTGTTGGCTGTCATGGGACAAGGCGCTGCCGGGCTGGCTGGACCGCCTGCTGTGCCATGGTGGCAAGATCAGCTTCTCGTTTTACCTGCTGCACATGGCGGTGATCCACGTGCTGGGCGAATGGGTGGTGACGGTGCCGGTGCTGACTGGCCATGTGCGCCTCGATGGCCTGCTCGACCTGCTGTTCGTGTATAGCCTGACGTGGGGGCTGGCGACGCTGTGCTACACCACCATCGAAGAACCGTTCCTGCGCCTGCGGCGTAACTACGGGGCCGTTCAGCAGCCAGCCGCGACCGCCCCGTGACAGCGGCGGCCGCGCCCAAGCTGCTGTTCATCGAAAGCCTGCGCGGGCTGGCGGCCTGTCAGGTGCTGCTGCTGCACTACTGTGCCGCCTTCCTGCCGGGGCTGGTGCGCCTGCCGGGACCGACGCATTTCGCGGCCGAGGGCTGGCTCAGCCATTCCCCGTTTTTCCTGCTGGCGGACGGCTACTCGGCCGTCTACCTGTTCTTTGTCATGAGCGGTTTCGTGCTGGCGCCATCCTTTATGGGGGCGCCGCAAGCACCGCCACAACTGGTGCTGAAGCGCTATCTGCGCCTGTTCCTGCCGGTACTGGCGGCCTTCGCCAGTGCCGTGCTGCTGATGCTGGCCTTGCCCGATGCGAAGCCGGCGGCACTAAGCCTGAGCCATTCGGGCTGGCTGGACATCATGGGGCACAATCCGATGACGTGGCCGGCGCTGTTGCAAGATGGGTTCTGGAACAGCATGCTGGCCGGCTATCAGGATGCTTCGGTGTTCTCACCATGGCCGGCGCTGGCCGGCCGGCTGGCGCTGACGCCGGTCTCGACCGCCATGAATTCACCGATGTGGACGCTGCATGTCGAATTCTGGGGATCGGTTCTGCTGATCGGCGTCGCCTGGGCCGGCCGCCGCTGGCCGGCGCCGCTGTTCTGGGTTGGCATGCTGGGGCTGACGTGGGTCGCGGGCAGCAGCCATTTCCTGCTGTTCCTGGCCGGTTTCCTGCTGTACCGACTGCATGGGCGCCTGCAGGCATGGCGTCACTGGACGGCGACGGCCGCAGGCGGGCTGCTGGTCGCGGCGGGCCTGTACGTCTGTGCCAGCAAACAGCTAACGTGGCTCAGCGCGTGCTGGCAAGTGGCCGGCCACGCGGGGCTGCTCAGTGCCGACAGCGACTTTCACTGGCAAAGCCAGTGTGGCGCCTTGATGCTGTTCTGCGGCGTGCTGCTGTGTGCGCCGATGCGGGCATTGGTGGTGAACCCGCTGACCCTCTGGCTGGGAAGGATATCGTTCAGCCTGTACCTGCTGCATTTCCCTATCCTGCTGACGGTCGGCTGCCTGGTATTTGCGTGGCTGGCGCCGCAGTCCTACCTGTGGGGCGTTGTCGCCAGCGTGCTGCTGGGCGGCGGCCTGACCCTGCTCAGCGCCACCGGTTTCGAGCGCTGGATCGATCGCCGCGCCGTCGCCATCGCCCGCCGTTGGACAGCGAACCAGACGCTTAGCGGGCTGAAGTGAAAGGCTGGTAGGCTTGAGCCGCTGCCATTGACCTGCACTCGCAAAAGCAGATGGACGTGCATCAGGGGGCGCGCGGCTAGCGCCAATGTTCAATGGGAAGGTGAGGTGATGCAGCAGGTCAGCCCTCGGCCACTTTGGCAAAGTCCGTTCGAACCCGGCGGTCCACTCTCATTTTGGCGCCACGCCTCGGCATTCTGCTCAGGAATCGGAGGCGAATTGTTTATGGTGCGGTAATTGACTTCTCATAAAAATAAACCCATGATCATTGGGCGTGTAGCGGAATGAGGAGGTTTCTATGGGTAAAGCTAAAATCGGTTTTGAAGTCGATGAAGTGGAACTGGCCAAGGCGAAGGCATACGTCGCCAGGCATGGGACTTCACTGAATAAGCTTGTTTCTGCCTTATTCGCCTCGCTTGGCCAAGACGACCTGCACCGCCCCCCACCTGTCGACGAGACGGTAAGCATTCTTTTGGCAGTCAGTGTCGGTAGACTTTCTATTGTTGAAGCCTCCCGGCGGCTTGAGTTGCCGGACGCAGGCTATGTGCTCCATCTGCTAGCGGAAAAGAAGTTGCCCCTGCCTCGCTTGCCCGATGAGTTTGTGAAGACGCAATTGAACGAGGCCCGCAGCGCACTGGAAGACTGTTTGGTCGAGCCGGCGAAGAGCATTACCAACCGTGCTAAAGGTAGCCGTCCTGCAACAGCATGAGACGGTTATTGATTCCAGACTCGGGGCCCTTGTTCTCTTTGGCTGCGGGGAAGCTGCTCTTGCTGCTCGCCAAATTCAATGTCGGCATCACGGATGTCGTTCGCGATGAGACCATCAATCGCGGGAACCGTGCGGATGCTTCCGTCGAGGCGCAATCGCTCCTCGCTTATTACAATCTTAACGCGTCGACAATACAGACGTTCCCGACTCAGGTCGGTGCCAACCTGAGCATCTTGAGAGCAAGGGATCGCGGCTATAAAACGCCGCCGAACCTTGGAGAGCTTTCAATTCAAAGCCTGCAAATCGACTAACAAATGAGCGACCCCGGATCGAATCCAGTAGTGTTGTTCGAGGATCATTGGTTTCTCAACAATGGCGCCATGTTAACGAAACCTTGTACCTTGCTAAGTACCCAAGCATTCCTGGAATATGCGGAAAGCAAAAAATGGATTTCTTCCGCAGCGCTAGCCAGGCGCGACATCTTGCAGTATCGCCCCTATGCTTATAGTGCCAGCACAACCATTCTGAACAATCCAGATCCCGACCCTAAGCCGTGAGGCAGTGTAATTGCTTTTTCAGGCTGGGCTTTGTTTGCCGTAGCAATGCGGGCACGATTTTTCGTACACGTATTCGGGCGCCAATTGCTGGCGCGGTGTGACGACGGCGCGGCAGACGAAGCATTGCACCGTCTCGGTCGGTTCAAGTTGCGGGTTGAGCGCGGTGCGGTAGTCGAACACGAAGCAATCG
>JBGSBQ010000026.1:0-16510 GCA_041730475.1 Sphingomonadaceae bacterium | reverse complement strand
ACCCGCATCAAGGATTACCAGACCAATGCCTTCGTGCCGGGGCCAGTGACACCAGTGCTGATTCTGACCAATGCGGGCAACGTCAAGAGCGAGGGCGTGGAGTTTGACCTCAAGGCGCGGCCGTTCGGTGCGCTGAGGCTGAGCCTGAACGGCTCCTACAATGACGCCCATTACGCGCGCTTCAGTAACGGGCCGGCTTCGGCGGAGCTGGCGGCAACCGGCATCAACACCGCGGACCTGACGGGCCAGCCGCTGGTCGGCGCGCCGCGCTGGATCGTGAATGGCGGGGCACGCTACGAGTGGCCGCTGACCGATGTGCTGCGCCAGTTTGTGGTCGTCAACTACGCCTGGCGGACAGAAGCCGAAGGCTATATCGACAATTCGAGATTTGCCCGGATACCGACCTATGGCTTGCTGAACCTGACCACCGGCTGGCGATGGGGGCCGGGCGACAAGGCGTGGCAGCTGGTGCTGTGGGCCCGGAATGCGCGTGACAAGCGTTACTTCCTGAGCGCGACGGCAAGCCAGACCAATGGCGCCGGCGCCTATCTGGCGTCGGTGGGCACGCCGCGCACCGTCGGCGTGACGGTCAGCCGCGACTTCTGATGAGGGATAGGACGATGGAGGCAGTCGGCAGAGGGGGCGCAGAGGGGGCTGGCAGGTGGGCCGTGGCGGCGGTGTTGACACGGCCGTGCCCGCCAATCCATCGACCACAGCTGCCGCAGGACTAGCGAGCATGGCAACCGTTCCTTGCACCAGTACCCGGATCAGCAGCGCTGTCGCGGTGGCGCTGGCGCCATCGGTGCCGGCCATCGCGCAGACGGCCGTGACCCAGCCGCCCGGCGGCAAGGCCGGGCCGGCGGCGCCGAACGTGCTGTGGATCTTGCTGGACGACGTAGGCTATGGCGCCAGTTCCGCCTTCGGCGGTCTGGTGGCGACGCCGAATCTGGACGCTTTGGCGGCGCAGGGTCTGCGCTACACCAACTTCCACACCACGGCCATCAGTGCGCCGACCCGGGCCGCGATGCTGACCGGACGCAATCATCACAGCGTGGGCAGCGGCCTGTTCGCCGAAACGGCGGCCGACCTGCCCGGCTATAACGCCAAAATCCCGGCCAGCAAGGCCACCGTGGCCGAGATCCTGCGCGAGCGCGGCTACGGCACGTTCGCGGTCGGCAAGTGGCATTTGACGCCGGTGGAAGAAGCGGGTCCGGCAGGGCCATTTAATCGCTGGCCGACCGGCAAGGGCTTTGGCCAGTATTACGGCTTCCTGTTTGGTGAAACCGACCAGTGGCATCCGCAACTGGTGGAGAACACCCACACCGTCGAGGCTGACCCGCGTGGCCGTCACCTGAATGAACTGCTGACCGACAAGGCGATCCAGTATCTGCGCCAGCATCGCCAGCAGCAGCCGACCCGGCCATTCTTTCTGTACTACGCGCCCGGCGCCACGCATGCGCCGCATCAGGTCGCGGCCAGCTGGATCGAGCCGTACCGGGGCAAGTTCGATGCGGGCTGGGACAGCTATCGCGCGCAAGTCTTCACGCGCCAGAAAGCACTGGGCCTGATTCCGCAGCGCACGCTGTTGCCGGCGCGTGATCCGGGCGTCAAGTCGTGGGCCAGCCTGAGCGCTGACGAGCGGCGGCTGTATGCGCGCTACTTTGAAACCTATGCCGGCTTCCTCAGCTATACCGATGCCGAGATCGGCCGGCTGATCTCGCACCTGAAGCAGAGCGGCCAGTTCGATAACACCATCATCGCGGTGGTGATCGGCGATAACGGCGCCAGCAAGGAAGGCACGGACCGTGGCACCACCAACGGTCTGGCAGCGGTGCTGAATCCGCAACGTGACATCGGCGCGCAGCTGAAGAATATTGACCAGATCGGCAGCGAATTCTCATCGCCGAACTACCCGCTGGGCTGGGCGCAGGCCACCAACGTGCCGTTCCGCCAGTGGAAGCAGGATGCCAACTCGGAGGGCGGCACGCGCAATCCGCTGATCCTGTCGTATCCGCGCGGCATACGCAGGCCAGGCGGCGTGCGCCATCAGTACGCCCATGTGATCGACCTGTTGCCAACCACGCTGGAACTGGCGCAGTTGCCGACCCCGGCGCAGGTGGGCGGCGTGATGCAGGAGCCCATCGAGGGCAGCAGTCTGGTGTATGCGATCGACGCTGCGCAGGCGCCGTCGCGGCACCGAACCCAGTATTACGAAATCAATGGCACGCGGGCGATGTATCACGATGGCTGGAAGGCCGCTACCTTGCATCAGCCCGGCACGCCGTTCGAGCAGGATGTGTGGCAGTTGTACGACCTGAATGCCGATCCGACCGAGGTGCAGGATCTGGCGGCCAGCAACCCGGCCAAGTTGCAGCAACTGAAGGCCCTGTTTGACAGCGAGGGCCAGAAATACCATGTGTTTCCGCTCAAGGACACCTTGTTCCAGGACTTTGCCATCAACCGCAGCGCCTACAAAAACCAGCAGAAGGTGGTGTTGAGGCCCGATGTAGGCCATTTGTTCTCGCTGGTGGCGCCGGCCGTCAATGGTCCGTATTACCGGCTGACGGCAGATGTGCAGATACCGGCCGGTGGCGCGGAAGGCGTGTTGCTGGCGAATGGTGGACGCTTCGGCGGTTCCAGTATCTTTGTGCAGGGAGGCAAGCTGCACTATGCGCAGACGGATGGCATCACGCCGGTGCTGATTTCGTCCGAAGCAGCCATCAGGCCGGGCACGTCGCAGCTCAGCGTCGAGTTCAGCCCCAGTCTGTGGAGCGGCGCCGAGGTCACGCTGTTTCAGGATGGCCAGCGCATCGGGCAGGGCAAGGTCGCGCTGAAGTTTGGCATGGCGTATTTCTCGTATGACGACGGCTTCGATATCGGGCGCGACCTGCAAACCCCGGTCAGCGAGCGCTATCAGGTGCCGTTCGCCTTCACTGGCAAACTGGAGCGCCTGACCATCGATTACGCGACCCCGTTGTTGAACCGCGTGATCGGCGGCATCAACAAGACGGTGCTGAAAACTTTGCTGGCGTTTAAAAAATGACGGCAAGCGGCCTCCACCTGATGGCCAAGCCGGCCGGGCCCTTGTGCAATCTGGATTGCAGCTATTGCTTCTATCTGGAAAAGGAGCAGCTGTATCCGGCCCGCCAGCGCTTTCTGATGAGCGATGAGGTGCTGCGCGCTTTTGTGGCGCAGAACATTGCCAATGAGGTGGGGCCAGAAGTGCTGTTCACCTGGCAGGGCGGCGAGCCGATGCTGCGCGGGCTGGACTTTTACCGGCGTGCCGTGGCCCTGCAGCAGGAGCTGGGCGGCGGCAAAACCATCCGCAATGCGCTGCAAACCAATGGCACGCTGCTCGATGACGACTGGTGTCGCTTCCTCGCCAGCGCCGGTTTCATGGTCGGCATCAGTCTGGACGGCCCCAGCGCGCTGCATGACGCGGAGCGCGTCGACAAGCAGGGCCGTGGCACGCATGCGGCCGTGATGCGGGGGCTGGGTCTGCTGAAGCGATACGGCATTGCCTTCAACGTGCTGGTGACGGTGACGCAGCAGGTGGCGCAGCAGCCTTTGCAGGTGTATCGCTTCCTGACCCAGCAGGGAGTGCGCCACATCCAGTTCAATCCGGTGGTCGAGCGTTTGCCGGAACGCAGCGAGCACGCTGTCAGCCTGACGTTTGCGCAGCCGGGCAAGGTCAGCCATTCACAGCCGAGGCTGGCGATGGCGCCGCACAGTGTGGGGCCCGAGGACTACGGCAACTTTCTCATTGCCGTGTTCGATGCATGGGTACGGCACGACGTGGGCCGGGTGTATGTGATGAATTTCGAATGGGCGCTGGCCGCCTTTTTACGCCTGCCGTCCCCGGTGTGCCTGTTTGCCGAGCAGTGCGGGCGGGCTTTGATCGTCGAGCATAACGGCGACGTATTCTCCTGCGATCACTTCATGTATCCCGAGCATTTGCTGGGCAATTTGCAGCAGGCCGATATTGCCGAACTGGCCGGTTCGGCGCAGCAGCGCGCCTTTGGCGAGGCCAAAGCGGCCACCTTGCCGGACTACTGCCAGCGATGTCCGTATCTGTTTGCCTGCCATGGCGAGTGTCCGAAGAACCGTTTTGCCCGCACGCCGGATGGCGCGCCTGGCCTGAATTACCTGTGCCCCAGCTACCAGAAGTATTTCCGGCACATCACGCAGTATATGCAGGCGATGGTCAAGCTGATCAGCCACGGCCAGCCGGCGTCGCTGATCATGCAGGCGTTCAAGGGGCCGCTGGCGGTGCGGCTGGATGGCCCGTCCTGATCCGCTCTGGCGGCTGCGTTCCTGCGGCATGCCGGGATGGATGTTGGGGAAGATTGGTTCGACCCGGGGCTCGCCGGGGCCGCGCGGCTTGACGCTGGACTAAGGGCAGACTATATTAATGACTTGTAAGTAAGTTAAGCCATGATGCCTATGCAAGCGCCACAAGAAAGCAAGCCGCGCTGGGAGCGGCGCAAGGATGCGCGGCCGCAGGAATTGCTGGCTGCGGCGCTGGGGCTGTTCGTCGAGCGCGGCTTCGCTGCGACCCGGCTGGAAGATGTGGCGCGACGCGCCGGCGTCTCCAAGGGCACGCTGTATTTGTACTTCGCTAACAAAGAAGAGCTGTTCAAGGCCGTGGTGCGTGAAACCATCGTGCATGCGATCGGCGAGGCTGAGCAGGACGTGGCCCAGTTTGACGGCCACAGCGGCGAACTGCTGCGCTATCTGCTGATGACATGGTGGGCCCAGCTGGGCGCCACCGAACTGGCTGGCATCACCAAGTTGATGATGGCAGAAGCTAACAATTTTCCGGACCTGGCCAAGTTTTATAACGAAGAAGTGATCGCCCGCGGCAATGCGCTGATTTCCACGGTGCTGGCGCGTGGTGTCGAGCGGGGCGAATTCCGGCCGCTCGACCCGCTGCTGATGACCTCAGTACTCACTGCCCCGGTGCTGATGCTGATGATGTGGACCCATTCCTTCCTGCCGTGCGAGGCGGGCCCGCCGGACCCGACCGCCTATATGAACGCCTTTATCGATGTCAGCCTGCGCGGCATCCTGGCCTGATGGGCGCGGCTTTTTCCTCCCAGAATGCGGTTTTGGGTCGTTCAACCCCCTTAAACTGCAGACTGTCGCAATTTCCCACGAACCTGCCGCCGTATCGTTAATATGTGCCTCGATGCCAGTTGACGATAAAATGACGGATTATTTCCTCCTTCACAGAGTCATAAGATGAATATCGAACAAGCCCGTTTCAACATGATCGAACAGCAAATCCGCCCATGGGACGTCCTGGACCCGGAAGTGCTGGAGCTGCTGCTGGTGGTTAAGCGCGAGAATTTCGTCCCGGTGGCGCACAAGGCACTGGCCTTCGCTGACACCGAAATCCCGCTGCCGGGCGGTGAGTCGATGCTGATGCCGAAGGTGGAAGCGCGCCTGTTGCAGGATGCGGCCGTGAAGAAACATGAAGCCGTGCTGGAAATCGGCACCGGTTCCGGCTACATGGCAGCCCTGCTGGCACAGCGCGCGCGCCACGTGACGTCGGTGGAAATCGCGCCGGAACTGAAGGCGCTGGCAGAAAAGAATTTGGCCGACAACGGCGTCAGCAATGTGACGGTGGAACTGGGCAATGGCGCCCAGGGCTGGTCCAACGGCGCGCCGTTTGACGTGATCGTGGTCTCGGGCGGCTTGCCGGAACTGCCGCCAGCATTCTTGCAGCAGCTCAAGGTGGGCGGCCGTCTGGTATGCATCATCGGCGAAGCGCCGGCCATGAAGGCGCAACTGATTACCCGTACCGGCGAAGCCGGCTACGACACCCGCACGCTGTTTGAAACCAACGTGAAAATGCTGCACTCGGCGACCACGCCGTCGCAGTTCAAGTTTTAATTCGCCCGGAGCCGCGTATGCAGCATCTTACTGCTCTGGAGCTGGCCGACTGGCTGGCGGATGATGCACGCCCCAGCCCGCTGTTGCTGGACGTGCGTGAACCGTGGGAATACGAGACTTGCCATATCGCCGGCTCGACGCTGATGCCGATGCACAGTATTCCGGCGCGTATTGATGATCTGGATGAGGATGCGGCCATCGTCTGCATCTGTCACCACGGCGCGCGCAGCCTGCAGGTGGCCGCTTTCCTGGAGCGCCATGGCTTCGGCAAGCTGAGCAATCTGACCGGCGGCATCCATGCCTGGGCGGTACAGGTCGACCCGGCCATGCCGAAGTACTGAGGCGCCGTGGCAGGTGGCACGGCGGTAGCGGAATGTGTGATTTTTATTGACGTTTTTTGACGACTCCAACGGAGAATGCAATGCAGAGACCCCTTATCGCCGTGCTGATCACCAGCGCCTTTTTGACGCTCAACGCACAGGCGGCCGACCTGATCCAGGTGTACCAGCAAGCGCTGGCCAACGACGCGACTTATGCCAGCGCCCGCGCCGCCCTGGAAGCAGGTCGTGAGCGGATCACCCAGGGCCGTTCGGTCCTGCTGCCGAGCATCCAGGCCTCCGGCCAGAACCTGCGCAACAGCGGCGACTTCACGCCGTTCAATGTCGGGACGCTGGACGTGGTGGGGGGCCAGCTGGCTTACATCACCAAACGTGACACCGACAATCACCAGAACGCCTACACCGTGTCGCTGAGCCAGCCACTGTTCAACTGGAGCTTGTGGCAGACCTACCAGCAAAGCAAGCTGGCCCAGGCCGCCAGTGAAGCCGCCTTTGCCCAGTCCAAGCAAGACCTGATCACGCGCGTCGCCCAAGCCTATTTCGATGTGCTGACGGCGCAGGACAACCTGACCTCGACCCGGGCCCAGAAAGTGGCAACTACCGAGCAGCTGGCGTCGGCGAAACGTAACTTTGAAGTCGGCACCCAGACCATCACCGATACCCATGAGGCGCAAGCGGCCTACGATCTGGTGGTGGCACAGGAATACGCCGCGATCAACGACCTCGACAACAAGCGCACGGCGCTGCAAGTCATCATCGGCAAGCTGCCGGGTGAACTGGCGCCGCTGCGTACCGGCGTCACCATCAATGCGCCGGAGCCGGCAGCCGTGGAACCATGGGTCAGCTCGGCCGAAGGGCAGAACTTTGCCGTCATCGGCGCCCAGCTGTCGCTGGAAATCGCCAAACGTGAGATCGAACGCAGCCGGGCGGGCCATATGCCGACCGTCAACCTGACGGCGGCCACCACGCACCAGAACCAGACCACCTACGGGACCACCAAGAACAACGCCATCGGCGTGACCTGGAGCGTGCCGATCTTCAGCGGCTTCGCCGTGACCAGCAAGGTCCGCGAGTCGATCGCGCTGGAAGACAAGGCCCGCGCCGATCTGGATGCGACGCGGCGCTTTGCGGCCCAGAATGCCCGTTCGGCGTATCTCGGCATGAACAGCGGACTGGCGCAGGTGAAGGCACTGGAAGCGGCGGAAGTATCGAGCAAGTCGTCGCTGGAGTCGAACAAGCTGGGCTATCAGGTCGGCGTGCGTATCAATATCGACGTGCTGAATGCGCAGAAGCTGCTGTACTCGACGCAAAAGGATTTGTCGAAAGCGCGCTACGACACCATCATGAATGGTCTGCGCCTGAAGGCCGCGGCTGGTACGCTGAAGGAAGAAGATCTGGGACCGGTGAATGCCTTGCTGAACAAGTAAGCTCCGGTCCCCCATCCTTAGCCGTAAGGCGTATAGGCAAAGCCATTGCCGATCACGGGAGCCAGCGCCGCCTGGTTCTCGGCACTTTCACTGAAGCCTATCAAGACCGCAGCGACATCCGCGCTGTGGTCCAGTATCCCGACCCAGTAGTCGAGCCCGGCCTGATCGGGCTGGCGGTGTAGCACATTCGTGTAGAAACCGGAGGCCAGCGTGGTGTTGCTGGGGTGCTCGCCAAACAAACTCTTGAATTCCGCCGATGCCACAAATCCGCCGGCCACCGTGTTCAGTGGCGTGCCGCGGTCCATGGCGGCGATCCAGTAGCCCAGACCGGCGCTGTCCGGCGTGCGGTTGAATGCGGCCTGATAGATGCGATAGGTCTGGCCGGCGGCGCCGTTGATGTCGAGCGCGAGCGTTTGGTCGGAAAAATGGATGCGTTCGATGCTGACCAGCGTATCGCTGCCTTCCACGCCGGTCTGGTCCACGACCGTGTAGCCGCTGGCGGTTTTGCTCACCACGAAATGATCATGCGGCGCCGCATAGGCGATGGTATCGAGGCCGTTGCCGCCATTGAACTTGTCATTCGCCGCCGTATTCGGGATCACATCATTGCCACTGCTGCCGGCGGCCCAGGCGTGTACCGTGTAGCTGCCGGTGCCGTTGTACAGGTCGGAGACGCCCAGGAACACGCTGCCGCTGCTGTTGGCGGTGTACGACAGGCGCGGATCGCCGCCGATGCCGTTATTGATGGCCGAATCGATCTGGTAGCCATGCGCGTCATACAGCACCAGGCGCGCTTCGCCGCCGCCCGCACCGAGCGTGCCACCGCCGCCGTCGGCGCCCAGCAGATCAAACACATACGTGGTGCCAGCCTGCAGTTCCACCCGCAGCCAGTCCGTATCGTTGGGGAGTTCGATGCTGCCGCTGGCACGGCCATTCGCGTCCAGCACACCCTTGGTGGCCGTGCTGTTGCCATAGTCGTCAGCGGCTACCCCAGCGGAGCTCGCTTTGAGCGTGTAGCTGCCGGTGCCGCTGTACAGGTCCGACACTTCCAGATACACGGTGCCGCTGGTCTTGGCACTGTAGGACAGCCGGGGATCGCCATTGAGGCCGTTGTTGATGGCGGAGTCGAGCAGGTAACCGTTGGCGTCGAACAGTACCAGCCGGGCTTCACCCATGCCGGCGCCCAGCGTGCCACCGCCAGCGTCGGCCCCTAGCAGGTCAAACACATAGGTGCTGCCGGCTTGCAGCGTGAGCTTGAACCAGTCCTTATCGTTGGGCAGTTCCAGCGTGCCGCTGGACTGGCCGCCAATGGCCAGTGTGCCCGTGGTGGCACGGCTGTCGGCGTAGTCATCGGCTCCCGCTGCGGCCGCACTGGCTTTCAGCGTATAGCTGCCGGTGCCGTCGTACAGGTCGGAGACTTCCAGGTACACGGCGCCGCTGGTCGTGGCGCTGTAGGACAGGCGCGGATCGCCGCCGACGCCATTGTTGATGGCCGAGTCGATCAGATAGCCGTTGGCGTCCAGCAGCACCAGGCGGGCTTCGCCGATGCCGGCACCCAGCGTGCCGCCGCCGCCGTCGGCGCCCAGCAAGTCGAACACGTAGGTGGTGCCAGCCTGCAGCGTGACCTTGAACCAGTCATGGTCATTCGGGAGTTCCAAATTGCCCGTGCTCTGGCCGCCCACGGACAGTGAGCCCAGCGTGGCGGTGCTGGCGGCGTAATCGTCGACGCTGGGTCCGCCAGAGGCGGCCTTCAGCGTGTAACTGCCGATACCGTCATATAGATCGGTCACTTCCAGATAGACTGTGCCACTGGTCTTGGCCGTGTAGGACAGGCGCGGATCGCCGCCGCTGCCATTGTTGATGGCCGAGTCGATCAGATAGCCATTCGCATCCATCAGCACCAGACGGGCTTCGCCGCTGCCGGCGCCCAGCGTGCCGCCGCCGCCATCGGCCCCCAGCAGGTCGAACACATAGGTGGCACCGGCCTGCAGCGACACCTTGAACCAGTCGGTATCGTTGGGTAGTTCCAGTGCGCCGCTGACCTGGCCGCCGATGGTCAGCGTGCCCAGCGTGGCCTTGCTGTTGCCGTAGTCATCGGCCGAGGTGCCGGCCGAGGTCGCTTTCAGCACATAGCTGCCGGTAGCGTCGAACAGGTCCGACGCTTCGAGGAAGTAGCTGCCGCTGGTCTGCGGCGTGAACGACATCCGCGGATCGCCGCCGCTGCCGTTATTGATGGCCGAGTCGACCAGATAGCCGCTGCTGTCGAACAGCACCAACCGGGCTTCACCGGCGCCCGCGCCCAGCGTGCCGCCACCACCATCGGCGCCCAGCAGGTCGAACACATAGGTGGTGCCGGCTTGTAGCGTGACCTTGAACCAGTCTTTGTCGTTGGGTAATTCGATGTTGCCGTTGATCTGGCCGCCGACCGGCACGATGCCATTCGTCGATTTGTCGTTGGCATAGTCGTCTGCGCTGGTAAAGGACATAAAGAGTAGATGTTTTGAGGAAATTTCGAGTGTAAATCAATAATATTTCTCAAAACTAACCAATTCTCACGCCACCGCTGTTACCCGAGCATTATTGGTGGATTTTGCATGGTGATCGCAATTTGAGTCGGTTTATTCATTCTGTACGGTAAGTGATACTGATCTCATTCCCACTGCCTTCCAGGAGAAAAGCATGCACCCACAACAAGTAGCCCTCATCACAGGCGCCTCGCGCGGCATCGGCGCGGCGATTGCGCTGCGGCTGGCCGAGGATGGCTTTGCCGTCGTCGTCAATTACGCGGGTAATATGGCCGAAGCCGACAAGGTCGTGGCCAGTATCCACGCCATGGGCGGCCGTGCCATCGCGCTGCAGGCCGATGTGGCCGATCCGGCCGCTGTTGCCGCCTTGTTTGAACAGACGATTGCGCAACTGGGCCGGATTGATGTGCTGGTGAATAACGCCGGCATCCTGCCCGCGCAGTTGCCGCCGCTGGCTGATACCGATGACCAGACTTTCGACCGCCTGGTGGCCGTCAACCTGAAAGGCAGTTTCAACACCATGCGGTCGGCCGTAGCGCACTTGCAGCAGGGCGGCCGCATCATCAATTTCTCCAGCAGCCTGACCGGGCTCGCGTTGCCGGGCTACGCCGTGTACGCGGCCACCAAGGCCGGGATCGAAGTGATGAGCACGATTCTGGCTAAGGAGTTACGCGGGCGCGGCATCTGCGTCAATGCAGTGGCGCCCGGTCCGACCGCCACCGCCTTGTTCCTCGACGGGAAAACCCCGGACACCATCGCACGGCTGGGAAAAATGGCGCCGCTGGAGCGGCTGGGACAGCCCGACGATATTGCGGCCGTGGTGGCCTTCCTCGCCGGGCCGGATGGCCGTTGGGTCAATGGCCAGACGCTGCGCGCGAATGGCGGTATCGTGTAATTACAGACCGGCGCCGGCGCCGTCGAAAGTGCGTTCGATCAGTTCGATCTTGTAGCCGTCCGGGTCGGTGACGAAGGCGATCACGGTGCTGCCGCCCTTGACCGGACCCGGTTCGCGCGTGACGTTGCCGCCATTGGCCTTGACCAGTGCACAGGCTTGCACGATGTTGTCAGCCGAGATGGCGATGTGGCCGTAGGCCGTGCCCATGTCATAGCTGGTGGTGCCGTAGTTGTAGGTCAGTTCCAGTTCGGCGTGCTCGGGATTGCTGCCATAGCCAAGGAAGGCCAGCGTGTACTGGTATTCCGGGTTGTCGCTGGTGCGCAGCAGTTTCATGCCCAGCACCTTGGTGTAGAAATCGATCGAGCGCTGGAGGTCGCCGACTCGCAGCATGGTGTGCAGGATACGCATCGTGGTCTTTCGTGGAGGAGGAAAACCCGAATTTTAAGCCCTTTACGCCATCCGTGCCGGCGCCTCGCGCCGCCTAGCGGTGGGCGTGGGCCAGCGTGTCCGTCTCCAACCGGGCATCGAGCGTGATGTGGGCGCTCAGCAGTTTCGAGACCGGACAGCCCAGCTTGGCTTTCAGCGCCGCATGTTCAAACGCCTGTTCATTGGCGCCGGGGATCACGGCCACCAGATTCAGGTGCACGGCGCTGATGGTATAGCCCTCGTCGACTTTTTCCAGCGTCACGGTGGCGGTGGTCATCAGGCTTTTCGCCGTCATGCCGTCTTCGCTCAGCTGCGCTGCTAGCGCCATCGTGAAGCAGCCGGCGTGGGCGGCGCCGATCAGCTCTTCCGGGTTGGTGCCGGGGCCCCCTTCAAAACGGGTGTGGAAACCATATTGGACGTTGTCCAGCACGCCGCTTTCGGTGGAGATTCGGCCGTTGCCATCTTTCAGGCCGCCGCTCCAGAGCGCTGTTCCTGAGTGCTTGATCATGATAGATACTCCCGTTCAGATTGCGATAAGCCATGATGCGCCGCACCGCCGGGCGTTTCTGTACGATGCCGCACACTGAGGCGGCGATCGCGTCAGCGCGGCGTGACGCGCCAGATGATATTGCCGACATCGTCGGCCACCAGCAGCGCGCCCTGACGGTCGACCGCCACGCCGACCGGACGTCCACGTGCCTTGCCCTCCGCCGTCAGGAAGCCGGACAGGAAATCCTGCGGCGGCCCGGCCGGCTTGCCATCGGCGAAGGGCACGAAGATCACCTTATAGCCGCTGGCCGGCTTGCGGTTCCAGGAACCGTGCTGGCCGATGAAGGCGCCGCCCTGATACGTGCCGGGGAAGAGCGTGCCCTGATAGAACACCAGTCCCAGCGAGGCCGTATGGCCGCCCAGCGCGTAGTCCGGCACCAGCGCGCGCGCCACCAGTTGCGGCTGCTGCGGCTTGACCCGCTGATCCAGATGGGGGCCGTAATAACTGTAGGGCCAGCCGTAGAAGCCGCCATCCTTGACGCTGGTCAGGTAATCCGGTGGCAGGTCATTGCCCAGCTCATCGCGCTCGTTGACGACGGTCCAGAGCATGCCGGTCTGCGGTTCCCAGCCCATGCCATTCGGATTGCGCAGCCCGCTGGCATACTGGCGCGCCTTGCCGCTGGCGCGCTCCAGCTGCCAGATGGCGGCGCGGTTCTGTTCCTTGTCGATGCCATTCTCGGCCGCATTGCTGTTGGAGCCGACCGTCACGTACAGGTAGGCGCCGTCGGGGCTGGCGATCAGGTTTTTGGTCCAGTGGTGGTTCAGGGTACCGGCCGGCAGGTCCATCACCTTGGTGCCGGCGGCCGTGATCGTGGTCTGGCCGTTCTGATAGGGGAAGCGCAGCACGGCGTCAGTGTTGGCCACATACAGGTCGTTGCCGACCAGCGCGATGCCGAACGGCGAGTGCAGCCCGGACAGCAAGACGCTGCGGCTGGCCGCCACCCCATTGGAATCGAGTCCGCGCAGCAAGGTGATGCGGTTGGCCGAGGCCGTCGCGGCACCGGCCTTTTTTTGCTCGTGGCGCATGATGGCACCCTTGATGCCGGGATTGTCGTCGGGCTTGGGCGGTGCATTGGTCTCGGCCACCAGCACGTCGCCATTCGGCAGCACATACAGCCAGCGCGGATGGTCGAGACCACGGGCATAGGCGCTGATACTGAAGCCGGGCGGCACCAGCGGGCGTTCCGCTTCGGCCCAGTGGCTGGCGGGCGCCACGTTGACGGTCGGGATCAGCGTGCTCTGGGGCGCGGGCAGTGCCGGATTGGGACCGAAACCGGGCGGGTAGGGGGCGTTTTGGGCCAGTGCCGGCAGCAAGCAGCTGGCGCAGTACAGCATCGTACCCTGTTGCAGCAGGCCGACCCGGCGCAGCGGGTGGGGCGGTGGATGGCGGTCAGTCATGGGGCAGCCTTTCGTGGAGGATCAAGCAAAACGTCGTTCCCTCGCATGAGGGAACCTATACCCCGCAGTTGCAGAGGTGAAGCATGGATTCCCGCCTGTGCGTGGGGCGGCGGTTGTGCGGTAATGGGTGCATCCTCTAATCCCGTTTGCTGCCCGGCTGCGGCTTAGCCTGACCGGGCGCGCCGTCGCGCGGGTGCACTTGTTCGACGCCGGGTGAAGCGTGGCGGTCGGTATCGACCAGCCCCTGTTCGAGGTCGCTGGCGGCCTGCTGCATCACGCTGCGCGGCGGCGGGCGCTGGGCGTCGGGCGCCTCGTCGCGCTCATGGGGCAGGCGTGACTTGCCATCGTTGCGCACCTTGGCGGCCGTGTTGATGCTGGCTTCGGGCAGGGTGGTGGCGGGCTGCTTGCGGGTCGGCTTCATGCTGGCCTCCTGTCGCTGTCGGGAACTTCATGGTAGCGATTCGTCCTGCAGCGGGGCGCGCGCTTGAATTTCGTTGTAATGCCGTTGCAAATATGCATTTTTGGCATGAAACCGGTTACCATTTCGCATCCCCGCCCATTCCACGAGTACCGAGTGAAACCCGATCCGCACCCTTCCATTCCTGACCACGCTTGCCCGAATTGCGAGGCCATCACCAGTGGTAATTTCTGCCACTACTGCGGTCAGGAAACGCATCTGCACCCCGCCAGCCTGCGCGAGTTCGTCCATGAATTCATCGGGCATTACGTGGCGCTGGAAGGCCGGCTGTGGGGTACGCTGGGACGTTTGATGTTCCGGCCGGGCGCGCTGACCAATGAATACATCCAGGGCCGCCGGGTACGCTTCGTACAGCCGCTGCGACTGTACCTGACCCTGAGTCTGATTTTTTTTGCGGTGCTCAAGCTGAACGCCGGCGATGGCAAGGAAGTCTTGCAGACGGATGCCAAGCCGGCGCTGGTACAGAGCGCGGAGGCCGGCAAGGACCAGCCATCCGACGTCGGCCTGACGATCGGCGACCGCAGCCTGAGCCAGTGGACCGAGGGCATGCCCAGCCTGCACCACAAGCTGGAAAACTTCGAACACATGAGTGATGAGGAGAAGAGCAAGGCCGTGACGGCTGGCTTTTATCACTACGCGCCGTACGCGATTTTCTGCATGATGCCGGTGTTCGCCTTGTTCCTGAAAGTGCTGTATCTGGGCTCCGGGCGGCGCTTTGGCGAGCATTTGCTATTTGCCCTGCACACCAATGCCTTTGCGTTCGCGCTGCTGACGCTGACCTTTTTGCCGATCGCGACGTTCTTCAAATTCGCCATGTGGCTGTGGCTGCTCGGCTACCTGCCATGGGCCATGCGCCGCGTCTACCATAAGAGCCGCTTCGGCACGGCGTGGCGCTGGCTGACGCTGATGGCCGGTTACATGATCACGCTGGGCATCAGTATCGTGCTCACGCTCGGCGCCGGCGTGGTGACGGCCGGCCACTGATACCCCATAGTGAAGGCGCAGATCGGCCGGCCAACCCCAAAGGCGTAAAGCCGGGGTCAGACGGGGACGCCGAGTCCCGGCGGGTCTGACCCCAGATCTTGCTTTGTGGTGTAAGCGCACGCTACGGCGGTTTAACTGAACCGCGTTACCGCGCGGCCGGGCTTGCAGTCTGGCCGTCGCCGCACTATACTTCGAGAAATACTGTCTGAATATACAGTATTGTGTCGCTGCGTTATGGGTTACTCTGCTGCGTGTCGCCCATCCAGATTATTGCCGAGATTGCCATGACCGCCACGCCAGCAAAGTTTCAGACTATCGCCCTCGTCGTCCGCCAGAACACCGATGGCATCGAGGACCCGGTGGCCGACGTGGTCGATTTCCTGCAAGGAGCCGGCTATGACGTGGTGTTTGAAGAGCAGACCGCCTCGTATCTGCAGCCGGGGCGGCCCGAGATTCGCGTGATGAATGCCAGCGAGATCGGCGCCCACTGCGACGCCGCCATCGTCATGGGCGGCGACGGCACCATGCTCGGCATTGCACGCCAGCTGGCGCCGTTCGACGTGCCGCTGATCGGGATTAACCAGGGCCGGCTCGGCTTCATGACCGACATCACGCTCGACAGCATGCTGCCGGTGTTATCCAAGATTTTGGGCGGCAGCTATTTTGCCGAGCGCCGTTCCCTGCTGGAAGGCCAGGTGCTGCGCAATGGCGAAGTCATCCATGTGGGCATGGCCGTCAACGATGTCGTGGTGTCGCGTGGCGGCGGAGCCGGCATGGCCGAGCTGCGCGTCGATGTCGACCACCATTTCATGTACAACCAGCGCTCCGATGGCCTGATCATTTCGACGCCGACCGGCTCCACCGCCTATGCGCTGTCGGCCGGCGGCCCGCTGCTGCACCCCAGTCTGGGCGGCATCGTGCTGGTGCCGATCGCACCGCATGCGCTGTCGAACCGGCCGATTGTGCTGCCGGAGTCGAGCGAGATCGTGGTCGAGATCGTGCGCGGGCGCGACATCAGCGTCAATTTCGACATGCAAACCTTCGCCAGCCTGACGGCGCAGGACCGCATCATCATCCGGCGTTCGCCGCATACGATTACCTTCCTGCATCCCGAGGGCTGGAGTTATTACAATACCCTGCGCGAGAAACTGCACTGGAACGAGTACCCGTCCGGCGAAGGCAAACTTAACTAATCCTCTGCATAACTTACAGGCTTCCATGCTGCGCACCCTGTCCATCCGCGATTTCGTCATTGTCGACACGATAGAACTGGAATTTTCGGCGGGCTTTTCCGTCTTCACCGGCGAGACCGGCGCCGGCAAGTCGATCCTGATCGATGCGCTGCAGCTGGCGCTGGGCGGGCGCGGCGACGCCAGCGTGGTGCGCGAAGGCGCGGCCCGGGCCGACATCACGGCCGACTTCGCCGTCACCGATGCGGCCGCTGCCTGGCTCGACCAGCATGCACTGGCCGCCGACGAGGGCGGGGCGCTGCTGCGTCGCGTGATCGACAATGCCGGCCGCTCGAAGGCGTATATCAACGGCGTGGCCGCCACCGCCGCCCAGCTGCGCGAACTGGGCGATCTGCTGGTCGACAT
>JBGSBQ010000025.1:0-16615 GCA_041730475.1 Sphingomonadaceae bacterium | reverse complement strand
GGCGGGGCAGGCGGGCCATGGCGCTTAAAAAAGTAGCAGAAACCCGTATTTTACGCGCCCGGCGTGACTCTGTCCCTGATTATTTTCACCGCCGCCAATTTTGGCTCGACTCTGTCCCTGTTTATCCCCCCCTGCTGGCCGGTCAGCTGGAAGATGCTGACCACGCGCGATAGCGCGCCGCTCTGATCCTGCAACGAGGCGGCGGCAGCGGCCGCTTCCTCGACCAGTGCCGCATTCTGCTGGGTGACGCGATCCATTTGCGCAATGGCCGCATTAATCTGTTCAATGCCCAGCGTCTGCTCGCCGCTGGCGCGGGTGATCTCGCCGATGATCTCGGTCACATGGCGCACGTTGACAACGATCTCATTCATCGTACTGCCGGCCAGATCGACCAGCCGCGTACCGGCTTCGACTTTGTCGACCGAATCGCTGATCAGGGTCTTGATTTCCCGCGCCGCCGCCGCGCTGCGCTGCGCCAGGTTGCGTACTTCCGTGGCCACGACCGCAAAGCCACGCCCCTGTTCACCGGCGCGGGCCGCTTCCACGGCGGCATTCAAGGCCAGGATATTGGTCTGGAAAGCAATCCCATCAATAACGCCGATGATATCGACGATCTTGTGGGCCGACGCATTGATTTCCCCCATGGTACCGACCACCTCGCTGACCACAGTGCCGCCCTTGCGCGCCACTTCCGAAGCCGACAGGGCCAGCGTGTGGGCCTGGCGCGAATTGTCGCCGTTCTGTTTCACGGTCACGGTCAGCTGTTCCATCGACGAGGCCGTTTGCTGCAGGGAACTGGCTTGCTGCTCGGTGCGGGCCGACAAATCCAAGTTGCCGCTGGCAATTTCGCCCGATGCCGTGGTAATGGTGTCGGTGCCGCTACGGACTTGGCCGACGATGCGCACCAGACTGGCATTCATGTCTTTCAAGGCCTGCAGCAACTGTCCTGTTTCATCGCGGCTATGCACCTCGATCTGGCTGCTGAGATCACCGGCTGCCACGGTTTGCGCCACCTGCACCGCCTGATGCAGGGGCCGGGTGATAGAGCCGGCGATGACGATCGCACACCACGCCCCCAGCGCCAACGCACCGGCCGCCAGCGCCAGCAGGAAGCGCTTGCCATCCTGATGCTGTTGTTGCACTTCCACCACGCGCTGCCGTTGAATGCCGGCCTCATAGGCGCCGATGCCTTCCACCGCCGTCAGATACGCCTGGAACTGCGTTTCCAGCAGGCCATCCGCCAGTTTGCGGACGCCATCGGCATCCCCGGCCTTCTTCAGCGCAAACAGATCGTCACGCGACTTGGCATACACTTTGCGAGCCGCCGTTACGGCCGCCATCAGCGTCTTTTCCTCGTCACTCGATAGCATCGGCTCCAGTTGCTTGAGGATGGCGTTGACGCGGGCCCGGGTGGCGCTGGCCTTGTCCAGTTCCGCCTGCGGCGGTGCCAGCTCGGCTGCCTTGGCGGTGGCGATCACACGCACCCCGCTGACGCTGATCAGGTTATGCCATTCCGCCGTCAGGCGTTCTTTCAGCATCGCGTTGCCGACCATGTCCTCGGTCAGCAGTCCAACCGCCTGCAAGCGCCAGATACCGGCCACGGCCATTGCAACGATCAACACCATCATGAGGCCAAAGCCACTGGCCAGACGTACGGCAATCTTGAAATCAGAAAATTTCATCGCGAGCCCTCCGGTTGGAGTACCCATACTAGTTCATTGCGATGACGGCAAAACTCTCGAATTCCCACCACAGGACGTGGTGGGGCTGTCGCTCAGGACAGGTTGAAGCTGGCGGACAGGCTGTAGCCTTCGCCGTAGGCGCTGCGCAACGGTAAATCCTGGCCGAGGCCGGTGCGCGCTTTTTTGCGTAAACGATACACCAGCATGTCAACGCGACGGCCGGCATCCGGATCATCGCCGCCGATGCCGGCCACAATGACCTGGCGCGGCACCGGACGGGTGTTAATCGTCAGCAAGTGCAGGAAATTGCATTCTTTCTCCGTCAGCGTGATCGCCATGCCTTGCAGCTCCAGCTGGCGCGCACTGACTTTCAGCGTCCACTTGCTGGGTACCGGGATCGGGTCCTGCGGTCCGACACGCCGGTCCAGCGCCTCGATGTGGGCCGCCAGTTCCGGGAATTTGATCGGCTTGGTCAGGTAATGGTCGGCGCCCAGCCGCAGGCCCAGGATACGGTTATCAAACGCGACCCTGCCGGTCAGCACCAGCAGCCCGATTTGCGGATACAGCTGGCGCATGCGCGGAATCACGTTGAAGCCATCCTCGTCCGGCAAGCCCAGATCCAGTACCACAACGCCCACATTGCCCTGGCTCAGCGCCGACCACATGTCGCTGGCGTTATTGGTGATGTGCACTTCGTGTTGAAGTTCAGTCAGGAACTCTGCCATTTCCTCGGCATAGTCCAGATTGTCTTCCACGATCAGTATTTGCGTCATTGATGCGCCATTTATTCCAATTGATGAGCAACCGTGCTCAGTCCGCCCCAGATGGCGTCAACTTGCGTCTGGGGAATTATCTATGTTGCTACTCTCCGGTGCAAGGCTTTTCCCGGCCCGCCCGGATATCGGCAGCCAAATCCGAAATTCCGCGCCGCTTTCAGAAAGATTAAGGGCCGACAGGCTGCCGCCATGGACTTCCACCATGGCGCGTGCCATGTACAGGCCCAGTCCGGAGCCGGGGATGGCAGCGCTGTTACTGCCGCGGAAAGCTTTTTCGAACACCCGTGAAAGTTGCTCAGGTGGAACGCCAACGCCACGGTCGCGGACCAGAAATTCGATCCCGCCTTCCCTTGCCATTTTGCCTACCAATTCTATAACGGTATCGGCTGCCGTGTACTTGATTGCATTATCGAGCAATATTTCCAGCGTCAGGCGCATGCCGGCCGGGTCGCAGCGCATCCACGCTGGCAAGCCATCGCACAGCACCCGGATCTGCGCGCGGCGCGCACGGCCTTGCTCGGCCACCGAAGCCAGCAGGGCGGCCGGCGCCACTTCGTCCGGCTGCCGCTGACGCCCGATACTGGCCATGCGCTCGGGCGACAGATACTCGTCCAGCATCGCCAGCAGACGGTCGACCGCGCGCTGGATCTTGGTGTAACGCTTGCGCGTCGCTTCATCATGGCGGGCGCCCGTCATCTCCAGGCGCTGGATGGCGCCGTCGATGGTCGACAGCGGCGTGCGGAATTCATGCGACAGCATCGAAGCGAATTTCTTTTGCTCGGCGGCCAGCGCGACCTGCGCGCTGCGGTCGCGCACCACTCCCATCAGCGCGCGCGGCACGCCGGCCGCGTCCGTCACCAGCGTCGATTCGATGTCGACCGGCATCCGCTGGCCGTCGCGGTGCGGCAGTTCGGTCTGGCGCAGCACGCAGCGCCGGCTGGCATCGCCGGCCGCGTAGCGCGCCAGCCGCTGCGGCAGGTCGTGCAGCAGGCTGTCGGCCAGCGCCTGCGCTGCGGGCTGATCCACGCGGTACCCAAATTGCAGCGCGGCGGCGCGGTTCAGGTAACTCAGCCGCTGGGCTGGCAAATCGATGATCCAGCACGCTTCCCCCACCAGTTCCAGCAACTGGCGGTGGCGGGGGTCGAGGTCGTTTGCCGTCGACACTATGAAGATCTGTGCCGCATTTATTCGACCAGCGGCGCGAAGATCTGTTGCAGGTCTTCCTGCGTCAGTGCCATCTTCTGCGATTCGCCTTCGGCCAGGATCGATTGCGCCAGATCGGACTTCTTCTGCTGCAGGATCTGGATTTTTTCCTCCAGCGTGCCCTTGGCAATCAGCTTGTAGACGAACACCGGCTTGTCCTGCCCGATGCGCCAGGCGCGGTCGGTGGCCTGGTTCTCGGCGGCCGGGTTCCACCACGGATCGTAATGGATCACGGTGTCGGCCGCCGTCAGGTTCAGGCCGACGCCGCCCGCTTTCAGGCTGATCAGGAAGATCGGCACCGCGCCCTGCTGGAACGCCGCCACTTGCGCACTGCGGTCCTTGGTGTCGCCGGTCAGCAGCGCATACGGGATGTCGCGTGCTTCCAGTTCCTGCTCGATCAGTTCCAGCATGCTGGTGAACTGCGAGAACACCAGGATCTTGCGGTTTTCTTCCAGCAAATCCTCGACCATCTGCATCAGGTCCAGCAACTTGGCCGAACCGGCGGTCTGCTTTTTCGACGGCAGCGACTTCACCAGCCGTGGGTCGCAGCACACCTGACGCAGCTTCAGCAACGCTTCCAGAATCACGATCTGGCTGCGTGCCACGCCCTTGCGGTCGATTTCTTCGCGCACTTTCTGGTCCATCGCCAGCCGCACCGTTTCATACAGGTCGCGCTGGGCCCCGGTCAGCTCGACCTTGCGCACCATTTCTGTCTTGGCCGGTAATTCCTTGGCCACGTTGTCCTTGGTCCGGCGCAACAGGAACGGTTTGATGCGGCGGTTCAGCAACGCACGCCGCAGCGGGTCGTCCTGACGCTCGATCGGGTGGCGGAACTGGCTGTTAAAGCCCTTTTCATCGCCCAGCAAGCCCGGCAGCAGGAAGTGGAATTGCGACCACAGCTCGCCCAGATGGTTTTCCAGCGGCGTGCCGGACAGGCACAGCCGGTGGCGCGCCTTCAGCAGGCCGGCGCTCTGGGCCGCCTTGGAGCGGGTGTTCTTGATGTAATGCGACTCATCCAGAATGACCAGATGGAAGTCATGCTCGCGCAGCTTTTCCTCGTCGCGCGGCAGCAGCGCATAGGTGGTCAGCACCAGATCGGCTTGCGCGATCTGGTCGAACTGGGCCATGCGATCTTTGCCTTGCAACAGCAGCACCTTCAGGCTCGGCGCGAAATGGGCCGCCTCGTCCTGCCAGTTGCCCATCAAACTGGTCGGCGCGATCACCAGCGCCGGCGCCGTCAGGCGGCCAGCTTCCTTTTCGACCAGGATGTGGGCCAGCGTTTGCACCGTCTTGCCCAGCCCCATGTCATCGGCCAGGATGCCGGCGAAATTGTATTCGCGCAGGAATTGCATCCACGCCAGTCCGTCCGACTGGTAATCGCGCAGCGTGGCCTGCAGGCCGGCCGGGGTCGCCACCCGCTTGACGGCGCCAAACTGGTTCAGGCGTGCGCCCATGTCGCGCAGCTCGGCGCCGCCCTGCCAGCGCAGTTCGACGCCCCGGGCCAGCTCATCGAGTCGGGCCGCATCCAGCGTCGCCATGTGCAGCGAGGTCTTGATCTTGTCGCTGAAATACAGCTCGCCCAGCGTGTTCAGGATCGGCTTGACGCGGCCCCAAGGCAGCGTGGCCCGGCTGCCGTCCGGCAAGGTTGCCAGCAACTGGTCGTCGTCGGCATGGCCGGCGATGATTTTAGGATTGAAATCGCCCGGCGCATTGCGGATCAGCTGCACCAGCACCGGCAACAGCGGGACCCGGGTCTGCTCGACCATGATGCCCAGTTCCAGGTCGAACCAGGCACGCCCGCCATCGGCCGGGTCTTCCACCACCTCGGCATACCAGTCGCCGACGGCTACCGTGTCATAGCGGTATTTGGCGGTCTTGTCGATTTTCCAGCCCAACGCCAGCAGGGCGTCGATGCCGCTGGCGGCAAAACGTATCCACTCGGCCTGACCAGACAGCAACTGGCCGCCCTTGACGCTACTTAAAGGCAAGGTGGCCGGCTTGACGAAGCCGCGCTCACTGAGGATGGCCAGCGCGGCCGCTTCGGCGTCGCCGTCGCGCTGAATGATCTCGGTCACTTCGCCACGCTGGCGCACCACGCGCTGCGACGGATCGAACGAGACCCGCTCGCCATCATAATCAAAGGACAACACGGCAAAATCGTTCCAGCGCTGCAAGCTGCCGTCGGCCAGCATCGCGGCATCCAGCGTCAGCACCGGACGCGGCTTGACGTCGTCGCGCAAGCGCTGCGGCAGCGGCTGCGGCAGCGGCATCAGTTGCTGCAGTCCATGCGCCAGCAACAGTTGCGACACGCGCATCTTGTCATTCGCCGTCAGCAGCGGCGCTTGTGCCACCAGCGCCTGCAGGTCGGCCAGCGGAATCGCGGCGCCGCCCTGGTTCAGCTGCAACACACCGCACGACAGGTTGTCGATGTACCACGGCGGATCGGTCGGCAACATGTAATCGATCTGGTCGGCGCCATGGTGGCGCGCCCCGGCCGGCGGCGCGACCTGCCAGCCCAGCCGCAAGCCCTTGCCCTCTTCGCGCCAGGCCAGATTGGCCTCGCGCAGCAGACCAGCCTTCAATGGATACACCAGACCATTGCCAACATCGGCCCACGAATTCGCCCACAACAATTTATCCTGCTCGGACAGCATCTGCAGCAGCGCCGCGCCGATCTTGCCGCGCGGCTCGGTGGCGCTGCCGGTCTGCGAATTGGCGCCACTGCGCATTGCCACGAAAAAGCGCACCAGATCCTCGTCGCCGGGCGCGAGGAAGGTCGGCGGCGCCGACAACAGCGAAAACACTTCGCTGACCGGACTGGCCGCCGCCACTTCGCCGCTGCCGCGCAGGCGCGCCTTGTACAGGCACAACGCCACATGGCGGCCGCCGCTGGTGGGGGCCAGCACATAAATCAGTTTGTATTGGGTCTGCTTGGCTTCCGGATCGACCGGCTCCACCGTCAGCTTGGCCTTGGGATGCGCAGCGGCATCCACCCGCTGCAGCCAGGTGGCAACAGCGTAGGACAGTTGGTTCGCAGGCGGCGCCGGGCGAGCCGGAGCGGCTGGGGCCTCGGTTGCATCGTCGTCGCGGGTAAAATCCATAGGGCGCATTGGTTTAAAAAATGGTTCAAAAACTACAACACGCAATATTATCCGCCATCCCGGCCAGTTCTGTACTGGTGTTTGCATAAACATTGGAGATGCGCGGGTCAGACCCTGACTTCCATGCAACATCTGTCCAGCCAATTGCAGAGACTTTGATCTTTCTCAAGGCAGAGCTGCTGGTATTTTTTGCAACAATTGCGGGAGCACAGTCCGTTTGGGCTGTCAAGACTGGCGCAATCGCCGCGATTGCGTATGATTCCGGGCTTGACTGCTAAGGATGTCCCCATGTTGCCTTCGATTGAACAACGTCTTGCCCTTGAACTTGCCGCCAAACCGGCGCAGGTTGCCGCCGCCATCGCCCTGCTGGACGAAGGTGCGACGGTCCCCTTCATCGCCCGCTACCGCAAGGAAGCCACCGGTGGCCTGGATGACATCCAGTTGCGCCTGCTGGAAGAGCGGCTGCGCTATCTGCGCGAGCTGGAAGACCGGCGCGCCGCCATCATCGCCTCGATCACCGAGCAGAACAAGATGACCCCGGCCTTGCTGGACGCCGTGCAGCACGCCGAAGACAAAACCCGGCTGGAAGACTTGTACCTGCCGTACAAGCAGAAACGCCGCACCAAGGCCCAGATCGCCATCGAAGCGGGGCTGGCGCCGCTGGCCGACGACTTGCTGTCGAATCCCGATCTGACGCCCGAGACGGAAGCCGCCAAGTATCTGAAGGAAGCGTTCACCACGGCCGACGGCAACAATCCGGGCGTGGCCGACAGCAAGGCCGCCCTCGACGGCGCGCGCCAGATCCTGATGGAACGCTTTGCCGAAGACGCCACGCTGCTGCAGGCGCTGCGCGAATATGTGCAGGATCACGGCATCGTCGAATCCAAAGTGGTGGAAGGCAAGCAGGAAGAGGGCGAAAAGTTCGCTGACTACTTTGACTATTCGGAAACCATCAGCAGCGTGCCGTCGCACCGCGCGCTGGCGTTGCTGCGCGGCCGCCGCGAAGGCATCCTCGACGTCATCTTGCGGCTCGACACCGAAGCCGAAAAACCGAAATGGGACGCCCCGCACAATCCGTGCGAAGGCCGCATCGCAGCCCGCTTCGGCATCAAACAGCAGGGCCGTGCGGCCGACAAGTGGCTGGCCGATACGGCGCGCTGGACCTGGCGCGTGAAGAGCTTCATGCATCTGGAGACGGAACTGATGGGCGCGCTGCGCGAACGCTCCGAGCTCGACGCGATCAATGTCTTCGCCACCAACCTGAAGGCGCTGCTGCTGGCCGCGCCGGCTGGCCAGCGCGCCACCATGGGCCTCGATCCGGGTCTGCGCACCGGCGTCAAGGTGGCCGTGGTCGATGCCACCGGCAAGGTGGTCGACACCGCCGTGATCTACCCGCACCAGCCGAAAAATGACTGGGAAGGGTCGCTGCACGCACTGGGCAAGCTGGCCGCCAAGCACAATGTGTCGCTGATTTCGATCGGCAACGGCACTGCCTCGCGCGAAACCGACAAGCTGGCGCAAGACCTGATCAAGCGCTTCCCGGAACAGAAGATGACCAAGATCGTCGTCTCGGAAGCGGGGGCGTCGGTGTATTCGGCGTCCGAATTCGCCTCCAAAGAGTTGCCGGACATGGATGTGTCGCTGCGTGGCGCGGTGTCGATTGCGCGCCGCCTGCAGGATCCGTTGGCCGAGCTGGTCAAGATCGACCCGAAATCGATCGGCGTCGGCCAGTACCAGCACGACGTCAGCCAAACCCAGCTGGCCCGGTCGCTGGACGCCGTCGTCGAAGATTGCGTGAATGCGGTCGGGGTCGACGTCAACACGGCCTCGGCGCCGCTGCTGGCGCGCGTGTCCGGCCTGTCGGCCTCGGTGGCCCAGGCGATCGTCACCTACCGTGACCTGAAAGGCGCGTTCGCCTCGCGCGCCGCGCTGAAAGCGGTGCCACGACTGGGTGACAAGACGTTTGAACAGGCCGCCGGCTTCCTGCGCGTGATCAACGGCGAGAATCCGCTGGACGCCTCGGCAGTGCACCCGGAATCCTACCCGCTGGTCGAAAAGATCCTCGGCGACATCAAAAAAGACATCAAGGCCGTGATTGGCGAAACGGCGCTGATCAAGACGCTGAACCCGGCCAAATATGCCGACGAACAGTTCGGCGTACCGACCATCAGCGACATTTTGAAAGAGCTGGAGAAACCGGGACGCGACCCGCGGCCAGAATTCACCACCGCCACCTTCAAGGACGGCGTCGAAGAAATCCGCGACCTGCGGCCTGACATGATCCTCGAAGGCGTGGTCACCAACGTGGCCGCGTTTGGCGCCTTCGTCGACATCGGCGTGCACCAGGACGGCCTGGTCCACATTTCGGCGCTGTCGAACACCTTCGTCAAGGACCCGCACACGGTGGTCAAGGCGGGTCAGGTGGTCAAGGTCAAGGTGCTGGAAGTGGACGAAAAGCGCAAGCGCATCGCCCTCACCATGCGCCTGACGGACAGCGCCCCGCAAGCGGGCGCCCAGCCGCAGCAGCGCGCCGACCGCAACGACCGCAAGAGCATGGGCCAGCACCAGAAGCACAGCGCCAAGGCCGAACCGGTGGGCGGCAGCATGGCCGCCGCGTTCGCCAAGCTGCGCGGCTAGCCCCACCAACTGGCAACATCGGGGACAGACCACGTTTTTCGAAAAACGTGGTCTGTCCCTAATGCCGCTAAGTTAAAGTGCCGTAGCGTGCACTTGCACCCCAAGACAAGAACTGGGGTCAGACCCGCCGGGTCTGACCCCGGCTTTGCGCCGGTGGGGTTTGCCAGCAGATCAGCGCCTTAACTAAACGGCATTATGGTCTGTCCCCGATTTTTGCCGGATTTTAGTGGCTTCCGGTCCGCTTCGGCGTTTTCTTATAAAATGACGGCATCTATTTATTTCTTCACCCTGAGGCAGCTATGAGCGACGTACAAACCTGGATCAAAGAGACCGTGACCAACACCCCGGTGGTGCTGTTCATGAAGGGCACCGCCCAGTTCCCACAATGCGGCTTTTCCGGCCGTGCCATCCAGATTCTGAAATCCTGCGGCGTGGAAAATATCGCCACCGTCAATGTGCTGGAAGATCCGGAAGTGCGTCAGGGCATCAAGGAATACTCGAACTGGCCCACCATTCCCCAGCTCTATATCAAGGGCGAGTTCATCGGTGGTTCGGACATCATGAACGAAATGTTCGAGTCGGGCGAACTGAAGGCACTGCTGAGTGCCTGATCCCCTGCAGCCTGCCGTGCGCCAGCGCATTGTCATCGGCATCACCGGCGCCACCGGCGCCGTGTATGGCGTGCGGCTGCTGCAACACTTGCAGAACGTACCAGCCGTCGAGACCCACCTGGTGGTGTCCGACGCGGCCGTGCTGACCCTGCATCAGGAAACCGGCCTGGCCCGGCGCGACGTTGAGGCGCTGGCCGATGTCGTGCATAAATCGGGCGACATCGGCGCCTCGATCGCCAGTGGCTCGTTCCAGTCGGATGGCATGGTAATCGCGCCCTGCTCGATGAAGACGCTGGCGGCCGTGGCCCATGGCTTGTCGGATAATCTGATCACACGCGCGGCAGATGTGGTGCTCAAGGAGCGCCGCCGGCTGGTGCTGATGGTGCGCGAAACGCCATTCAATCTGGCGCACCTGCGCAATATGACGGCCGTCACCGAAATGGGCGGCATCATCTACCCGCCGCTACCGAGCTTCTACCACCATCCGCAAAGCATTTCGGACATGGTCGACCACACGGTAGGCCGGATTCTGGATCTCTACGGCATCACACATGCGCTGGCGCCCCGCTGGGCGGGACTGGCCGGCGCCAGCCGTCCCTAACGGGGCTCAAACTGCGTGCCGCTGGCACGCTTCAAATCCCGGGCTTCTTCCACCATGCGGCGGTGCGCAATCCGTTTGCGCATGACTTCCGCATGCTGGGCGGCGGTCATCGGGGGGGCGGTCATCAAATCTTTTAGCTGCGCGACATTGCTGTAGTTACTTTTCATAAGACGGCTCAAAAGCTTGGCTCCGAAGTAGGCGCTGCAGGGAATGCTGTCATCACTTGCCCGAAAGAAATATCGGCCACCGCAAGATATACTATTGTGCCTGAAATTCGTGGCACAACCATGACAATTCGCAAAGCCCTCATCAGCCCCCGCCAGCCCACGCGCCACCGCGCCCGCATCGGGCCGCAGCAAACGGCGCAAAGCCAGGATTCATCAGGGCTGACGACAGATATGCTGCAAAACAATGCTGCACAGAGGCAATGAATCACCGAACAAAAACCGGCGACACACGGTTGAGGTCTACAGAACGCACCTCAGCCCGAGGTACCGAAAGGCACCGCTCGGGCTGCGTAATACTACGCAGTTTATTACTTTTGGTAGTTGACGCGCACCAGCATCCGAATAAATTCGCGGGCGATCTGGCGATGATGCTCATCCAAACGCTGCAAATCGGCAATCAGCTTGACGTCGGCCGACTCAAAGCGCGCCAAATTGCCGCCGGTTTCGCCGGCCGGCGCGCCCTCTTCAGGGCCACCAAAGCGCAGCCATTCAGCCGGCACCCCCAACCATTGCGCAATCATGCGCAACTTTTCCTGGGTCGGAATAGCCTCGCCTACCAGCCATTTACGGGCAGCATGGACGGTGATGGGGCGACCATCAAAACGGATATTAAATTCCCGGGCCAGGCGCGTAGGACTGTCGGGTGAGTAGTGAGCATTTTTGAGCGCCTGTTGCAGGCGCTGGCTAAAGCTTTCGCGTTCATTGGAAGAATTCATGATGTCACTATTTCACGTTGCGCCATGAAAGTCAGTCGCTTCGGTACAAACACTGGTTGTGACAGAGCGCGATGGACGATTTAACAGTTTTCCCTCTGAAACCGGGGCGCCCGGCCAGATGGGCTGCCGAATTTAATTCGGTTTCATGGCAGAAAAGGGACAGGAAGCGCTGGCCCTCAGGCGGCGCAATTTCAATGCAAAGATCTTAACAGGTGCTAGCGCCAACGGCCAGCAGTATGCAGGCCCGCTGGCAGCAATATCGGTGCACGCAACTGGTGCACCGCTCAATTCACCCGGAATCGTATGATGCCGTCTGGCCCCGTTTCCCGGCGCACGATACCGTCGTACCAAAGCTTGTGCAAATGGGCCAGCGCCTCGCCGAGGGCAAAGCTGAGCTGGTGGGCGTCCAGTGCGCGCTTGAACATCTTCGGCACGATGTCGGCCGCCGACTGCCAGTCCTGGCACGCCGCCTGCACTTCAGCCAGCCGTTCAACATGGTGCTGGCGCAACTGGGCGATGCGGGTGTGCAGGCCACGGAAGGGCTTGCCATGCGAGGGCAACACCAGCACGTCATCCGGCAGGTGGGCGAATTTATCCAGCGAATCGAGATACAGCGTCAGTGCATTGGCTTCCGGCTCCACCGCGAACACCGACACATTAGTCGAAATCCGGGGCAGCACCATATCGCCGGAAATCAATACGTTCAGCGCCGCACAATACAGCGACGCGTGCTCGGGCGCATGGCCAAAACCGGTAATGACACGCCAGTGATGGTCACCCACAGCCACCAACTGTTGATCCTGCACCCGGGTATAACTTTCGGGTACTGAGGGCACCAGCGACGGGTAATAATTGCGCCGGCTCTGCATTTTTTCCAGCATCTCGGGATCGCGCAGACCATGGCGCTGGAAATGCGGCAGCGCCGACGGCCCGTCCACACCGGGCAGGGCGGCCGCCATCATGCGCGCAAAACCATATTCGCCGGCTGTGGTCCACAGCGGTGCCTGGCAGCGCTGGCCCAGCCAGTCGGCCAGACCGATATGGTCCGGATGGCAATGGGTGGCGAACACCCGCTGCAGCGGCAAGCCCTGCAGGCCGGTGGCGAACACCTGCTCCCAGCCGGCGCGGGTGGCGTCGCTGGCGACGCCGCAATCGACCACCGTCCAGCCGGGCTCGCCGTGCGCGCCGTACCGGTCCTGCAGCAGCCACAGGTTGATATGGTCGAGGGCGAACGGCAGCGGCATGCGCAGCCAGCCGAGGCCGGGCGCCAGATCGACCACACTGCCGGTGGCCGGCACCAGGTCGGCCAGCGGATACTGTAATTGGGCTTCGAGCGGATTCATGACACGATCTTTCAGGTTCACATTTTGAGCGGGCGCGCTACAATGCGATTGACGTTGACGTTAACGGAAGTGTCGTCCATTGTAGCGGCAACTCCCCCACCTGCCCGATACTTTACCGCAAGCACCACCATGCCGACTTACACCATCACTGAACTGGCGCGCGAATTCGATGTGACCGCGCGCGCGATCCGCTTTTACGAAGACCAAGGCCTGCTGAGTCCGTCCCGCGAAGGGGCCGGCGGCCGCAACCGCGTCTACACGCCGCGCGACCGCACCCGCCTGAAACTGACGCTGCGCGGCAAGCGCCTCGGCCTGGCGTTGTCGGAAATCAAGAGTCTGGTCGACATGTATGAGTCGCCGAAAGACACCAGCGCCCAGATGAACCGTTTCCTCGGGGTACTGGCCCAGCACCGCGAAACGCTGGAACAGCAGCGCGAGGATATCGAGATGTCATTGGCCGAGATCAGCGCCCACGAAGACGAGTGCAAGCGCCTGCTGGCCGCCATCGGCGCCGACAAGACGGCGGCGGCCTGACCCGCTGCTTTACGTTTACGTTAACGTCACACCCGCGTATCATTACCGCTTCACCAAAACAACTCTAACGAGGATGACATGCTCCATCTCCCAGGCCTGACCTTTGACCATGGCGACGACATCGCCGCCCTGCGCGCTGCCGTGCAAGAGTTCGCCGCCGCCGAAATCGCCCCCCGCGCGGCCGAGATCGACCGCAGCGACCTGTTCCCGATGGACCTGTGGCGCAAGATGGGCGACCTGGGCCTGCTGGGCATCACCGTCCCGGAAGAAGATGGCGGCGCGGGCATGGGCTATCTGGCCCACATCGTGGCGATGGAAGAAATCTCGCGCGCCTCGGCCTCGGTCGGCCTGTCGTATGGCGCTCACTCCAACCTGTGCGTGAATCAGATCAAGCGCAACGGCAGCGCCGAGCAAAAGAAAAAATACCTGCCGAAACTGATTTCGGGCGAGCACGTGGGCGCGCTCGCAATGTCCGAGCCGAACGCCGGTTCCGACGTGGTCAGCATGAAGCTGCGTGCCGACTTTAAGGGTGACCGCTGGGTGCTGAATGGCACCAAAATGTGGATCACCAACGGCCCCGACGCCGACGTGCTGGTGGTGTACGCCAAGAATGATCTGGAAGCAGGCCCGCGCGGCATGACCGCCTTCCTGATCGAGAAGAATTTCCCCGGCTTCTCGGTGGCGCAAAAGCTCGACAAGCTGGGCATGCGCGGCTCGCACACCGGTGAACTGGTATTCAACAACTGTGAAGTGCCGGCCGAAAACGTGCTGGGCGGCCTCGGCAAGGGCGTCAATGTGCTGATGTCGGGCCTGGACTTCGAGCGCACCGTGCTGTCCGGCGGCCCGCTCGGCATCATGCAAGCCTGCATGGACGCCGTGGTGCCCTACATCCACGACCGCCAGCAGTTCGGCCAGCCAATCGGCGAATTCCAGCTGATGCAGGGCAAAATCGCCGATATGTACTCGACCATGATGGCCTGCAAAGCCTATGTCTACGCCGTGGGCCAGGCCTGCGACCGCGCCACCAGCCCGGAGGCGGTGCGCCAGTTGCGCAAGGACGCTGCCGGCGCCATCCTGTACAGCGCCGAAAAAGCCACCTGGATGGCGGGCGAAGCGATCCAGACGCTGGGCGGCAATGGCTACATCAACGAATATCCGGTCGGCCGCCTGTGGCGCGACGCCAAGCTGTATGAAATTGGCGCCGGCACCAGCGAAATCCGCCGCATGCTGATCGGCCGCGAATTGTTCGCCGAAACCAAGTAAAGCGTGGTCGTTCCCGCGCCAGCGGGAACCCATGCTGACTACGCCCAGCCACCGACCGCGCGCTCCCCATGACCCAGCCCGCCTTCCCCAAGCTGCTGCGCTCGCAGATCGCGTTCGACATCGCCCGCACCATCCGCGACGGCTTCGACAAGCACTACCGCCTGTTCCGCCACGCCAGCCAGCACGCGCGCCAGTTGTTCGAGCGCGGCGACTGGACCGAGGCGCAGCAGGCGGCGCGCGAACGGATCGGCTATTACGACCAGCGCGTGCAGGAATGCGTGCACATGCTGGAGGACGAATACGAGCCGTCCGAGCTGACCGATGAAGTGTGGCGCGAACTGAAGTTGCACTTCATCGGCATGCTGTCCGGCCACAAGCAGCCGGAGCTGGCCGAAACCTTCTTCAACTCGGTCTGCTGCAACATGCTGCACCGGCACTACTACAATAACGACTACATCTTCGTGCGCCCGGTGGTATCGACCGAATACATCGAGACCGAAGAACTGGCACCGACCTACCGCGTCTACTACCCCGGCGCCGACGGCCTGCGCTACACACTAAAACGCATCGTCACCAACTTCCAGCTGGAACCACCGTTCGCCAACCTGGAGCGTGACGTGGAACAGGTCGAAGCGCGGCTGCGCGCCGCCTTCGGCAGCAGCAAGACCGAGCCGAACCACCAGATCCATGTGCTGTCCAGCCTGTTTTTCCGCAACAAGGGCGCCTACATCGTCGGCAAAGGCATCAATGGCAACCGCGAATATCCGTTCGTGGTGCCGATTCTGCACAACAAGCATGGCGAGCTGATCCTTGATACCGTGCTGTTCGACCAGGAACAGATCACCATCCTGTTCTCGTTCACGCGCGCCTATTTTCTGGTCGACATGGAAGTGCCGTCGGCCTATGTGCAATTCCTGCGCACGCTGCTGCCGCGCAAACCGCGCAGCGAGATCTACACCATTCTCGGCCTGCAAAAGCAGGGCAAGACGCTGTTCTACCGCGACTACCTGCAACACCTGAAACACTCGTCCGACCAGTTCGAGATCGCGCCCGGCATCCGCGGCCTGGTGATGCTGGTCTTCGCGCTGCCGTCGTTCCCTTATGTATTCAAGGTGATCAAGGATTTCTACCCGCCGCCGAAGGAAACCACGCGCGCGCTTAAAAAATAAAAAACCCTGCTGGTTAAACACCACGACCGCGGCGGCCGCATGGCCGACACGCTGGAATACTCCAACGTGGCGTTCCCGCGGCAACGCTTCAGCGACGCCCTGATGGCCGAGCTGAAACAGTACGCGCCCTCGCTGGTCGAAGAAGAGCGCGACCAGATCGTCATCAAGCACCTGTACATCGAACGCCGCATGGTGCCGCTGAACATGTGGCTCAGCAACGCCGAACAGGACGGCGACGAAGCCCAGATCGAACATGGCATGCTGGAATACGGCAACGCCATCAAGGAACTGGTGGCCGCCAACATCTTCCCCGGCGACATGCTGTACAAGAATTTCGGCGTAACACGCCACCAGCGCGTGGTGTTCTACGATTACGACGAAATCGAGTACATCAGCGACTGCAATTTCCGCGCGATCCCGGCACCGCGCAACGAAGAAGACGAAATGGCGTCCGAGCCGTGGTACCCGATTGGCAAGCACGACGTGTTCCCCGAACAGTTCGGCACCTTCTTGCTGGGCAACGCCAAGATCCGCAAATATTTCATGAAGCACCATGCCGACCTGCTGACGCCGGAATACTGGCAAGCCCGCAAACAGCGCATTCTCGACGGCTGTGTCGAAGACGTATTCCCGTATCCGCAACAGATCCGTTTCAGCCACCAGCATTTAAACCTGACCCCGGCGCTCACCGCGCCACCGTTACCTTTCATGGAGACCATAGAAAATGAATGATCCTATCGTTATCGTCGGCG
>JBGSBQ010000024.1:0-16965 GCA_041730475.1 Sphingomonadaceae bacterium | reverse complement strand
GCATTCATGGCCTTACAGCATCAGCGCCAGACTGGCTTCCAGGTGCTCCGAAGGCAGGCGCTTGAAGCCCGAGCGGGTAAAGCGCTGCAGGCGCCCGACCAGAAATGCGGTCAGCACGGCGGCCTGCACCTGTGTGTCCACCGTGGGGGTGGCCGACTCCGTGGCCTCAACCACCTCGCGCAGGCTTTGTTTGAGGGTGGACTCCAGCTTGTCAAAAAACAGGTTCATGCGCTGCTGCAGGCGCTCGTTCTCGAACACCAGTGCGTCGCCCACCATGACGCGGGTCATGCCGGGGTTTTTCTCGGCAAACTGCATCACCATGGCCCCCACTTTGCCGGCCTGCTGCGCGCCTGCCACACCGTCGCGTGTCGTGATCTGGTTGACCAGCGAAAACACGGTCTGCTCGATGAACTCGATCAAGCCCTCGAACATCTGGGCCTTGCTAGCATGGCGAACACCCTGAACTATCTGGACATCAAGACCGTGCTGGTATCGTGCGGCACCTGCTATGACCAGCTGGCCACGTATGAGTTCGAGAAGATCTTCCCCGGCTGCCGCATCATGGATATACACGAATATCTGATGGAAAAGCAGGTCAAGCTGGAAGGCGTCAACGGTACCCGTTATATGTACCATGAGCCTTGCCATAATCCGATGAAGATGCAGGAATCGTCGAAGACCGTCAACGCGCTGATTTCTACCGTCGACAACGTCAAGATCGAGAAAAACGACCGTTGCTGCGGCGAGTCCGGCACGCTGGCCGTGGCCCGTCCTGACATTTCGACGCAAGTCCGCTTCCGCAAGGAAGAGGAAATGGTCAAGGGTTCGGACAAGCTGCGCGCCGATGGCTTCACCGGCGACGTCAAGATCCTGACCAGCTGCCCGTCCTGCCTGCAAGGGCTGTCGCGCTACAACGATGACTCGGGCACGACGGCCGACTACATCGTGGTCGAAATTGCCAAGCACCTGCTGGGCGAGAACTGGATGCCGGACTACGTCAAGCGTGCCAACGACGGCGGCATCGAACGGGTGCTGGTGTAATGGCCTGCGACCTGTGCACGCTGCTAGCGGCGCCGGGCGCCGCCCTGATCTGGGGCGACGCGCAACTGTCCGTGGTCGCTGTTGACGAGGCCGAATACCCGGGCTTTACGCGCGTGGTATGGAACGCCCACGTCAAGGAAATGACCGACCTGTCGCCAGCCGAACGCAGCCGCATAATGGACGTGGTGTGGCAGGTCGAGCAGGCCCAGCGCGACGTACTGGCGCCGGAGAAGGTCAACCTGGCCAGCTTCGGCAACATGACGCCGCATGTGCACTGGCATGTGATTCCGCGCTATCTGGACGATGCGCATTTTCCCAACCCGACCTGGGCCACGGCACAACGCAGCGGCGCCGCCGACGCACTGGTCGCACGCCGCGCGCTGCTGCCGCAATTGCACGCCACCATCATCGAACGCCTGAGCAAATAATATGAACGCTACCCAGACCCCGCAGCCGACCGGTATCACCGTCCACAACAAATCGCGCATCCTTGAGGTGAGCTTTGATGACGGCGCCACCTTTTCGATCACGTTTGAGCTGCTGCGCGTGTATTCGCCATCGGCCGAAGTGCGTGGCCATGGCAAGGGGCAGGAAGTGCTACAGGTCGGCAAGCGCGAAGTCGGCATCGCCGGGCTGGAACCGGTCGGCAACTACGCCGTTCAGCCCACCTTCAGCGATGGTCATAACACCGGCCTGTATAGCTGGGACTTGCTGTACAAGCTGGGCAATGAGCAGGACGTGCTGTGGCAAGACTATCTGGCCCAGTTGCATGCGGCCGGCTTCGAAGGCGACAGCGGCCGCGACCCCAACGCCGCAGTCGCTCAGTCCGCTCCCGCACACGGCTGCGGCCACAAGCACTAAGCCCGTCCGATAGGCCCGCCGGCATTGCACCGGGCCGGGCTTAGGCATACCATTTGAGGGACTTCCATCCATCAAATGGGTTGTGCCATGGCTGATCCTGATGTTAAGAGCATGCTGTCTCCTATGCCCAAGGTACAAGAGGAGATCTCAGCGGACGTTACGACGAAGTTCAACATCCACGCATTCTGGCAGACCAGCGGCGCAGCGCACGGTGCTACGGACGGCCCCCCACTGAAACAGCTCAGATTACTGTTGGCACGGGTACGCGAGGCCCCTGGAGTGCAGCTATTCGATGCGATGGAGGCGGGCGTTCCAACCGGCATCATTAAACTCATCGCAAACGCTAGCGGCGTATCCGCCGCCGTCATCATGCGTTTGGCGGGGATTTCCCCGAGCACATTTGTTCGTCACGAGGTCGCGAATAAACCGTTACCCGACGCGGCAGGGCATCGCATGATGGCTTACCTTCGTTTGCTCGCGACCCTGCGTCAACTGCTGGAAGAGAGCGGTGACCCTGGGCAAATGAAGAGTTTCAACCCTGAACAGTGGATGGTCCACTGGGTGCAGGAGAGACTTCCCGAATTGGGCGACAAGTCACCTGCCGACATGCTGCGTAACCCTGAGGGACAACGTGCCGTGGAGCAGGTGTTAGAGCGCATGCGAGGCGGGCTGGCAGCATGACTTCCAGCCTCTGGCGTATTGCTGCGGATACCCCGTCATGGACGGCAGAGGATTTGGCCGGGAACGGCGCCGCCTGCAGTGGTTCGCGCTGGAATTACGCGGGCGAACACCTTACTTGTGTTGCCACATCGATCTCGCTGGCAGCGTGGGAAACGCGGGCACACTTTGCTAAAGGTAAGGCATTGCCTTGGAACCGCATACTTGTTCGCATCGATGTCCCCGACGATATATGGGGCGCGAGAGCGATGGTGAGCACGCCATTGCCCGCAGGTTGGAACGTCATTCCCGAGGGCATGGTTTCGCGTACGATCGGCTCGGCCTGGCTTGCCAGCGGTGCCTGCGCGCTACTGGTAGTACCATCGGTGATCATTAACGAAGAAGATAATGTCTTGATCAATTCCCGACACGCCGATGTCGCCCGGATACGTGCTCACCGGATTCGGCAATTCATTTACGATCCACGCGTGTAGGGATAACCGTGGTTCAGGCATCAAGGTGCGGGCGGATGCTGCCAGACCCATACCTTGCTGGCGATGTTGGCCGCTTTCGGTATCAGTTTCTGTTGGTAGAACACATCTGCCACGCGCTGCTGGTTGGCGGCGATGGTGGCGCTGACCGGCACGGCGCCATAGCTGGTGCGGCGCTGCCAGGTTTCGACGATGTCGGCCGGCAGCCCCATTTGCGGCGCCAGCATGGCGCTGATTTCTTTCGGGTGCTGGTTGGCCCACTGGCCGGTCTGCGCGACCTGTTCCAGCAGGGCGGCGACGGTCTTCGGCGCCTGCTCGGCGAAACGGCGAGAGGCCAAATAAAAACCGTTGGCTTGCGGCAGGCCCTGATAGTCGCTCAACACCCGCACACCATATGATTTCTGCGCCGAGGCGAAGTAGGGATCCCAGACTACCCACACATCGAGGCTGCCGCTGACGAAGGCGGCGCGCGCATCGGATGGCGATAGATAGACCGGCACCACATCGCTCAGTTTCAAGCCGGCTTTTTGCAGCGCGGAGGCCAGCAGGAAGTGCGAGCCTGAGCCTTTCTGGAAGGCGATGCGCTTGCCCTTCAAATCGGCCACGCTGCGCAGCGGCGAATCCTTGGGCACGAAGATCGCCTCGCTGCTGACGGGCGCCGAATCCGCCGCCGGCCGCCGCGGCCCGGTTTGTCGATTTCATGGCCTACAGCGAACCGGCATGGGACAGCCGCCGCATCAACAACATCAACCAGCACTTCGTGACCGCCTTCCTCGGCGTGCATGTGTAAGGGCAGGCGCTGCAAAAGTATCTGCAACTGGCGCCGCAGGCCGTCTCCGGCAGCTGGCCGGGCTTCCGCCAGCGCGCTGATGTCGGGCTGGAATGGCAGTACGCCAGCGCACAGTAAAAAGTACGGCGCTGCTTGTATAATGCAGGCAAATTAACAGGATTGCCTGCCATGACCAACACTACCCATTTCGGCTATAAAACTGTCGCGGAAGACGACAAAGTACGCGAAGTTGCCAAGGTTTTCCACTCCGTCGCCGCCAAATACGACGTCATGAACGATGTGATGTCGGCCGGCCTGCACCGCCTGTGGAAGACCTTCACCATCGCCAATGCGGCCGTGCGCCCCGGTTTCAAGTGCCTGGACATCGCTGGCGGTACCGGCGATCTGGCGAAAGTGTTCGCGAAGCAGGCTGGCCCGACCGGCGAGGTCTGGCTCACCGATATCAATGAGTCAATGTTACGCGTCGGTCGCGATCGCCTCTTGAATCGCGGCCTGATGACCCCCACATTACTGTGCGACGCCGAAAAGCTGCCGTTTCCGGATAATTATTTCGACCGCGTCAGCGTGGCGTTTGGCCTGCGTAACATGACCCACAAGGATCAGGCGCTGGCGGAAATGCGCCGCGTGCTGAAACCGGGCGGCAAGCTGCTGGTGCTGGAATTTTCGAAAGTAGCAGCACCATTGCAAAAACCGTATGATTTGTATTCGTTCAAGGTGTTGCCGTGGATGGGCGCCAAGATCGCTGGTGACGCGGACAGCTACCGTTACCTGGCGGAATCGATCCGCATGCACCCGGATCAGGAAACGCTGAAGAAAATGATGGAAGACGTGGGCCTGGAACGGGTCACGTATTACAACCTGACGGCAGGTGTGGCCGCTTTGCACACTGGTATCAAGCTCTAAACGGAAACTATGATGAACATGAAGAAAATCCTGATCGGCGCCGTTCTGGCCCTGTCCGCCTTCTCGCTGCTGGCCGAGGCGACTGCCCGTCCTATGGGCGGTGGTCGCTCGATCGGGCGCCAATCGCAAAGCGTCAGTCGCATGCCGCCTGCAGCCGCACCGGCTCAGGCGCCGCGTCAGGCTGCGCCCGCACCGGCGCCGGCCGCACCGGCCATGCCACCGAAGCCAGCCAGCCCATGGAAAGGCATCCTCGGCGGTGCGCTGCTGGGTCTGGGTATGGGTGCGCTGCTGTCGCACTTTGGCATGGGCGGCGCGCTGGGCAGCATCTTTGGCTCGCTGATCATGTTCGCGCTGCTGGCTGGCGTGGTGTTCTTCATCGTACGTATGTTCCGCAACAAAAATGCGGTACCGGCGGCGGTGGGCGGCAACAATGTATTCTCATCGATGCCAGCGCCCCAGCCACAGGCGTTCAACGCCGGTGGTACGCCTGAAATCGGTTCGCGCCTGCAAGCGGCGGCGCCACTGGCAGCGGCCCCTGCAGCACCGCACACCCCATGGGGCGTACCGGCTGACTTCGATACGGCAGGCTTCCTGCGCGTCGCCAAGGGTAATTTTATTCGCTTGCAAGCGGCCTGGGATAAAGGCGATGTGGCCGATATCCGTGAGTTCACCACGCCGGAAGTGTTTGCCGAACTGAAGATGCAGATCACCGAGCGCGGCGCGCAAGCCGATTTCACCGACGTGGTCAGCATCGACGCGGAACTGCTGGGCATTGAAAACAACGGCAGCGAATATCTGGCCAGCGTCAAGTTCGTCGGCAGCATCAAGCCGGCGCCGGACGCCCTGGCCGAGCCGTTCCAGGAAGTCTGGAATCTGGCCAAGCCGGTCAATGGCAATGCTGGCTGGCTGCTGGCCGGTATTCAGCAACTGGCGTAATCCCACCCGCCGCCAGGATCAGCCTGGCAGTGGTAAGATCAAGACCGCCCACTTTTCGGGCGGTCTTGTTATTGGGACTTCGAAAAACGGGTAGTTCGTCATTCCCGCGTAGGCGGGAATCCATGCTTAACCTCTGAAGATGTGGCGTGTAGGTTCCCGCCTGCGCGGGAACGACGGTTTTTAGAGGTCGCCTTATTTCTGCGGTGCCTAAAGCTCAACTCATGACTCCACCGAATTCTCTGCCATTTTCCGCCGCTTCGGCGCTGGGGCTGCCTGTCAGTGCGACCATCAACCACCTGTTGGCGCAGGAACCGTGGGCCCGGCGTGACCTGGCCCTGCATGCGGGCAAGATCGCCTGCATCGATACGGGCGCGGCGGCGCTGCGCCTGCGCGTCACCGTCGATGGCCTGCTGGAGACACCAGCGCCGGAGGAGGTGGCTAACGTCACCATCCGCGTGGCCCTGTCTGACCTGCCGCTGATCGCCCAGAACCGCGAGCGCGCCTTCTCCTACGTGAAAATTGAGGGCGACGCCGAGTTTGCCAATGCGATCTCCCATCTCAGCAAGTCGCTGCGCTGGGAAGCCGAGCACGATCTGGAAAAAGTGATCGGGCCGGTGGCGGCGGTGCGGCTGGTGTCGGGCGCCAAAGCGGCGTTCGAGGCGGTCAAGAACGGCCACCAGAAGCTGGCCGAGAACGTGGCCGAATACCTGCTCGATGAACGGCCGGTGTTGCTGCGTCCGGCCGTGGTGGAGGCGTTCTCCAGCGACGTGACGCGCCTGCGCGATGACGTCGAGCGGGCCGCCAAGCGCCTCGCCAAGTTGGAACAGAAATTGGCGGCCCGCTTGGCCGCCAAGCACACGACTACGGACCCTCAATGATCTTGAAATTTTTACGCCTGTGGAAAATCCTGCGGGTTGCGATACGTTACGGCCTCGATGAAATCGCCATTTCCGGCCTGAAGGTGCCACGCACGGCCAAGCTGATTGATACCCTGATTTTTTGGCGCGATATTTCGGCACCGCGCGGCGAACGGCTGCGCATGGCGCTGGAAGATCTGGGCCCGATCTTCGTCAAGTTCGGCCAAGTGCTGTCGACCCGGCGCGACCTGATTCCCGCCGATCTGGTGGAAGAATTGTCGAAGTTGCAGGACCGCGTGCCGCCGTTCGGCTCCGAGCTGGCGATCGCGCAGATCCGCAAGTCGCTGGGTGCCCATCCGGATGAACTGTTCGCCAGCTTTGACCGCACACCGGTGGCCTCGGCCTCGATCGCACAGGTGCACTTTGCCACGCTGAAGGATGGCAAGCAGGTGGCCGTCAAGGTGCTGCGTCCGGGCATGAAGAAGTCGATCGACGAGGATGTCGCGCTGATGCATATGGCGGCTGAACTGATCGGCCGGGTCTGGGCCGACAGCAAGCGCCTGAAGCCGAAAGAGGTGGTGGCCGAGTTCGACAAATACCTGCACGACGAGCTCGATCTGATGCGCGAGGCTGCCAATGCCAGCCAATTGCGCCGCAATTTCGCCGATTCGCAGTTGCTGCTGGTGCCGGAAATGTACTGGGATTACTGCTCGTCGAGCGTGATCGTGATGGAGCGCATGCACGGCATTCCGGTGTCGCAGATCGATCGTCTGGCCGAGGCCGGTGTGGACCTGAAAAAGCTGTCCAGCGATGGCGTGGAAATCTTCTTCACGCAGGTGTTCCGCGATGGTTTCTTCCATGCTGATATGCATCCGGGGAACATTTTAGTGTCGATAGCTCCGGCCACGTTCGGGCGCTACATTGCGCTCGACTTCGGCATCGTCGGCACGCTGAACGACTTCGACAAAGATTATCTGTCGCAGAATTTCCTGGCCTTCTTCCGCCGCGATTACAAGCGCGTGGCCGAGGCCCACATCGAGTCCGGCTGGGCGCCCAAGGAAACCCGGGTCGACGAACTGGAATCGGCGGTACGCGCGTGCTGCGAACCGATCTTCGACCGCCCGCTGAAAGATATTTCGTTCGGCCAGATCCTGCTGAGGCTGTTCCAGACCTCGCGCCGCTTCAACGTCGAAGTGCAGCCACAACTGGTGCTGCTGCAGAAGACGCTGCTGAACATCGAAGGACTGGGGCGCCAGCTGGATCCGGACCTGGACCTGTGGAAGACCGCCAAACCGTATCTGGAAAGCTGGATGGCGGAGCAAGTCGGCTGGCAAGGCATGTGGGAGCGTCTGAAGGCGGAAGCGCCGCGTTACGCCCACATCTTCCCGCAGTTGCCGCGCCTGCTGCACCGGGCGCTGGAGCAGGGCGGCGAACCGCCGGCCCGTGATACCGAGCTGATCAAGGCGCTGATTACCGAACAGCAGCGCACCAACCGTATGCTCAGCATCGTGCTGTATTTCGCCGGCGCCTTCGGCGTGGGCGTACTTGGCATGCAGTTGTACGTGCGCTGGCATACGCTGTTCTGAGGCGGGCATGCCGGAATTTGAACAACGCAATCCGCGCCAGCCGGCCTTCTGGGATGAGCGCTTTGCGCACGGTTTTACGCCGTGGGACAAGGGCGGCGTGCCGCAGGACTTGCAACGCTTCATCGCTGCCGCCGCCGCACCGCTGACCACCTTGATACCGGGCTGCGGCAGCGCCTATGAACTGGTGGCGCTGGCCGACGCCGGCTGGGACGCGACGGCGATCGACTTTTCACCGGCCGCCGTGGCGCAGGGGCGGGCTGCCGCCGGGCGCTGGGCGGCGCGCATAGAGCAGGCGGATTTCTTTGCCTGGCAGCCGCCGCAGCCGTTGCAACTGATTTATGAGCGGGCCTTCCTGTGCGCGATGCCGCGCGCGATGTGGCCGCAAGTGGCGGCGCGCTGGGCCGAGTTGCTGGCGCCGGGCGCACTGCTGGCCGGCTTCTTCTTTTTTGACGACGCCCCCAAGGGGCCGCCGTTTGGCGCCAGCCGGGACCAGCTGGATGCTTTGTTGACGCCGTATTTTGAGCTGGTCGAGGAGCGCGCCGTGGCCGATTCCATCCCTGTCTTTGTGGGCAAGGAGCGCTGGATGGTGTGGCGGCGTGCCCAAAACCGTTAGTCCCTGTTGAAAAAGCTTTATAATTCAGGGTTTTTGATGATTTTTGCGGAGTAATAGATGCCGATCTACGCTTACCGCTGCGAGGAATGTGGATTTAGCAAGGATGTCTTGCAGAAGATTTCCGACCCGCAGCTGACCGTTTGCCTGTCGTGCGGCAAGCCGTCGTTTAAGAAACAACTGACTGCCGCCGGTTTCCAGCTCAAGGGCACGGGCTGGTACCAGACCGATTTCCGTGGCGGTACGCCGCCGGCGACCGGCATCTCCAGCACGCCGGTTGATACCTCGTCCAAGGCTGATACGCCGGCCCCGGCCGCCGCCACCCCAGCTGCTGGCAAGGATACGGCCTGAGCCTGACCGCCTGCGGGTCCCGAGCATGAACCGTCCATTGTAGAGAGCACGATGCGTAAATATTTCATTACCGGATTGCTGATCCTGGTACCGCTGGCGATTACCGCCTGGGTACTCAACCTGGTGATTTCCACCATGGACCAGTCGCTGTTGTTCGTGCCCGAGCGCTGGCAGCCGCGCACGCTGGTGGGGTTTGATATCCCCGGCCTGGGCACGCTGCTGACGGTGCTGATCGTGTTCCTGACGGGCTTGCTGACCAATAACTTGGTCGGCAACTATGTGGTGAAGGCGTGGGAAAAGCTGCTGACCCGGATTCCGTTGGTCAGCTCGCTGTATTCCAGCGTCAAGCAAGTGTCGGATACGCTGTTCTCGTCGTCCGGCAACGCCTTCCGCAAGGCCGTGCTGATCCCGTATCCGCACCCGAATTCGTGGACTATCGCGTTCCTGACCGGCACCCCGGGCGGCGACGTGAAGAACCATCTGGTGGGCGACTTTGTCAGTGTGTATATCCCGACCACGCCGAACCCGACCTCGGGATTTTTCCTGATGATGGCGCGCAAGGATGTGGTGGAGCTGGATATGTCAGTCGACGCCGCGCTGAAGTACATCGTGTCGATGGGCGTGGTGGCACCGGAGCATGTGCCAACGTCTGAGCCAGTCAGCAAGTCAGCAGAATAAACAGAACAAGCAGTATCAGCAGAACAAGCAGCAAGAACCGAGCAATTTAACCTGAACCGAGAAATAACATGTCCTCAATGCGTACTCACTACTGCGGCCTCACCACTGAAGCGCTGCTTGGCCAAACCGTCAGCCTGTGCGGCTGGGTACATCGTCGCCGCGACCACGGTGGCGTGATCTTCATCGACCTGCGCGACCGCGAAGGTTTGGTGCAGATCGTCTGCAATCCTGAACAAGCCGAAGTCTTCAAGGCTGCTGAGTCGGTGCGTAATGAGTTCTGCCTGCGCGTGACCGGTGTGGTCAAGGACCGCCTGGCCGGTACCGTCAACAACAACCTGAAGTCGGGCAAGATCGAAGTGGTCTGCTCGCAGCTGGAAGTGCTGAACCCATCGGTGGCCGTGCCGTTCCAGTTGGACGACGACAACCTGTCGGAAACTACCCGTCTGACCCACCGCGTGCTGGACCTGCGTCGTCCACAGATGCAGAACAACCTGCGCCTGCGTTACAAGGTCACGATGGAAGTGCGTAAATACCTGGACAACCTGGGCTTCATCGACATCGAAACCCCGACCCTGACCAAGTCGACGCCAGAAGGCGCGCGCGACTATCTGGTGCCATCGCGTGTCAACGCTGGTACCTTCTTCGCGCTGCCACAATCGCCACAGCTGTTCAAGCAGCTGCTGATGGTGGCCAACTTCGACCGTTACTACCAGATTACCAAGTGCTTCCGCGACGAAGACTTGCGCGCTGACCGCCAGCCAGAATTCACCCAGATCGACTGCGAAACCTCGTTCCTGAACGAACAGGAAATCCGCGATCTGTTCGAAGACATGATCCGCATCGTGTTCAAGAACACGCTGGACATCGACCTGCCGAACCCGTTCCCGGTGATGGACTTCGCCGAAGCGATGGGCAGCTATGGTTCGGACAAGCCGGACATGCGCGTCAAGCTGGCCTTCACCGAACTGACCGAAGTGGTCAAGAACGTTGAATTCAAGATCTTCAACAGCGCCGCCAACCTGCCGAACGGCCGTGTGGTCGGCCTGCGCGTGCCGCAAGGCGGCTCGATGCCGCGTTCGGAAATCGACGCTTACACCCAGTTCGTTGCTATCTACGGCGCCCGTGGCCTGGCTTACATCAAGGTCAACGAGAAGGCCAAAGGCCGTGACGGTCTGCAGTCGCCGATCGTCAAGTCGATCGACGACGCCACGCTGGCCACCATCCTGGAACTGACGGGCGCGCAAGACGGCGACCTGATCTTCTTCGGTGCTGACAAAGCCAAGGTCGTCAACGATGCCATCGGCGCGCTGCGCGTGAAGATCGGTCACAGCGAATTCGGCAAGAAAGCCGGCCTGTTCGACGACGTCTGGAAGCCGCTGTGGGTGGTGGACTTCCCGATGTTCGAATACGACGAAGAGGCGGATCGCTGGACTGCGACCCACCATCCGTTCACGGCGCCAAAAGACGGCCACGAAGACATGCTGGAAACCAATCCGGGTGCCTGCATCGCCAAGGCCTACGACATGGTACTGAACGGCTGGGAACTGGGCGGCGGTTCGATTCGTATCCACCGCGAAGAAGTGCAGTCGAAAGTGTTCCGCGCACTGAAGATCGATGCCGACGAAGCCCGTCTGAAGTTTGGCTTCCTGCTGGACGCGCTGCAATACGGCGCGCCACCGCACGGTGGTCTGGCCTTCGGTCTGGACCGTATCGTCACCATGATGACCGGTTCCGATTCGATCCGCGACGTGATCGCCTTCCCGAAAACCCAGCGCGCCCAGTGCTTGCTGACTCAGGCGCCGTCGGAAGTGGACGAGAAGCAGTTGCGTGAACTGCACATCCGTCTGCGTGCGGCTGAACCGAAGGTGGCCGGCTAAACCCGGTTCATCGTCTGCGCAGGTAGACGGTTCGTGGTATAAAAGGGCGCCTGTTTGGCGCCCTTTTTTGGTCTGGAAGCTATGCCTTATAAAATCCCCGTATCCGTGCTGGTGGTGATCCACACGGCTGACTTGCAGGTGCTGCTGATCGAACGTGCCGACCGGCCAGATTCGTGGCAATCGGTGACCGGTTCACTCGATGCGCCCGATGAACCATTGTTGCAGACGGCGGCGCGGGAACTGTTTGAGGAAACCGGCATCGTGGCCGACGGCCGCGAGATCGTGCTGCGCGACTGGCAGCTGGCGAATGTGTACACCATTTATCCGGTCTGGCGCCATCGCTATGCGCCGGGGGTGACGGAAAATACCGAGCACGTGTTCAGCGTTGAAGTGCCGCGCGAGATCGCCATTACACTGAGCCCGCGTGAGCATCTGAGCCATCAGTGGCTGCCGTATCTGGACGCGGCCGACCGCTGCTTCTCCTCGTCCAACGCGGAAGCGATCCTGCAACTGCCGCAGCAGCTGCGGCGCTGAGCGCGCCCCTCATTTCTCGCCCGGCGTGGTGTAGGGGAAGAATCGCGGTTGCTCGCTCGAGGACGACACGTTAACTACTGCTATGGCTTAACTTAACGGCATTACTGTCAGTCCCTAAGGCCGTTAAGCTAAGGTGCCGTGGCGTACGCTTGCACCCCAAGACAAGACCTGGGGTCAGACCCGGCGGGACTCGGCGTCCCCGTCTGACCCCAGCTTCCGTCGGTGGGGTTTGCCAGCCGAACTGCGCCTTAACTTCGTGGCATCACCCTCAGGCCTGGGTGTTGCCAGCAAGATACTGTGCTTCAGTGATCGTCGTGCGCGCAGTATTCGAGTGAGTTCAATCGAGTGTCACCGTCGTCAGTAATCATCACTTCACCCCGCTTGAATTGCGGGAGATAGCGCGTATTATCGTTAAACACCGGATAGACTTTTTAAGGAAGTGGAATGAACACTTCTCGCCAGCCTGATGCACGCGTCCGACACGTCGATATTGATGGTATGTATCTCAGCGTGGCGCTGATGGACGGGCGCATCATTCGCACGCCGCTGGCCTGGTATCCGCGCCTTCCGTCTGCGGACCCGCAGCAGCTGGCGCAATGGGAAATCGTCGGTGCCGGTAGCGGCTTGCATTGGGCCGGTCTCGATGAAGATTTAAGCGTGCAAGGCATGTTGCGTGGCCATCCTGCCAGCGGCTTCCCGCTCCAGCGTGACGGCGCCACGATCTGAAGTGTGCCTTGCGCGGCCGCGATGCGGGTAGAATGTCCGCATGAGAATCCGTGTCGCTACCTACAATATCCACAAGGGCGTGTCGTCCATCCGCAGTGAACCGCGGGTGCACGCGCTGAAGCAGGCGATCGGCCTGTTTGATGCTGATGTCGTGTTCTTGCAGGAGGTGCAGGGCAAGCATGATCTGAATGCGGCCAAGTATGGCGAGGAACACCATGGCCACAAGCATTGGCCGCAGAAGGCTCAGCATGAGTTCCTGGCGCTCGATTCGCGCCATCTGCATGCCGCCTATGGCATGAATGCCGTGTACGACCACGGCCATCACGGCAATGCGCTGCTGAGCGCGTTCCCGATTGCGAATACCCACAACCATGATGTGTCCGACCACGCCTACGAGCAGCGCGGCATTCTGCATTGCGTGCTGCAGACGGCGCGCGGGCCCGTGCATTGCTATGTGGTGCACCTTGGCCTGTTCGAGGGTGGCCGCACGCGCCAGACGGCGGCGCTGATCGAGGCGGTCAACGCCTCGGCGCCGGACGGTGAACCGGTCATCATTGCCGGCGATTTCAATGACTGGCGCAACAACGTCAGCGACCGCTTGCGCAATGCGCTGGGGGTGCAGGAGGTATTCGACCAGATCGGCGCCAAGTCGACGCTGGGCGATCTGGTGCGCACACTGGCGCGGCGCAAGGCGGCTACCAGCATCACGCCGGCGCGGACCTTCCCGGCGGCGCTGCCGTTCTTCCGGCTGGACCGCATTTATGTACGCGGCTTCAAGGTCGAGTCGGCTGAAGTCCTGCACGGCACGCTGTGGGCCAAGCTGTCCGACCATGCGCCCATCGTGGCGGCGCTGACGCTGGTCTGAGCCGCCGATGCGCGCCGTTACCTTCCTCGCCGATAACGATGTGCGCCTGCTGTACTGCGGCACCGAGTATTTTCCGGCGCTGCTGGAGGCGATCGAGGCGGCCCGCGATGAGGTGTATTTCGAGACCTATATTTTCGCGGAGGATGACACCGGCCAGCGCGTGCTGGCGGCACTGATCGGAGCGGCCGCACGCGGGGTGCAAGTGCGCATGATTACCGACTGGTTCGGCACTGGCAATGCGCAGGTGCGGCGCATGCATGGGCAACTGGTGGCGGCCGGGGTCGAGCACCGCATCTTCAACCCCTGGTTCCGGCGCGGCGTGACGCGCACCCATCGCAAGATCTGCGTGGTCGATGCCAGTGTTGCCTTCGTCGGCGGCATCAATATCAACGATGACCTGCATTGCGACTATGACCACCGTATCACGCTGCCAGCGCCGCGCTGGGACTTTGCCGTGGCCGTGCGCGGGCCGCTGGTGGCGAGCATCCAGAACGAAGCCGTGGCGCAGTGGCGCCGACTTGGCAAGCTGGGCCTGTTCAAGCGCATCAGCCTGTATCGCGACCTGCGCAAGGAAAATGAAGTCGCCGCCCGCAATATGGTGCAGGCCGGCTTTGTGGTGCGCGACAACCTGCGCAATCGCGGCACCATCCAGCGCGCGTATCTGCATGCGCTGGGACGGGCCCACAAGAGCGTGCTGCTGGCCAACCCGTACTTTGCACCGGGCCGCAAATTCCGCCGCGCACTGGCGGCCACCGCCGAACGCGGGGTCGAGGTGGTGCTGCTGATCGGCGTCGGCGAGATCTGGCTGCAGGATGCGGTGGCCCATTCTTTCTATCCGAAGCTGCTGGCGGCCGGGGTCAAGGTGGTCGAGTATCGCAAGACCCAGTTGCATGCCAAGGTGGCCGTCATCGATGATGACTGGGCCACGGTTGGCTCCAGCAATGTCGATGGTCTGAGCCTGTTCCTGAACCAGGAGGCCAATGTGGTGATCAAGGATGCAGCGTTTGCGCACAGCCTGCGCCAGCATATCGAGGCCGCCATCGCCGACGGCGTGGTGGTGCATGCGGATGATTTCGAGCATGTTGGCCATGTGCGGCGCATTGGTTATGAAATCGCTTTTGTTTGTTACAAGATTTTGATGAGGATCTTCGCAGTGGGGAAATATACGTGAGTGACACCGTACGACTCGATAAATGGCTGTGGGCGGCACGCTTCTTCAAGACCCGCTCGCTGGCCACCACGGCCGTCGACAGTGGCAAGGTGAAGCTGGGCGGCGACAAGGTGAAACCGGCGCGGGCGCTGCGCGTCGGCGATGAGCTGGACATCGACAACGGTGCGGTGCGCTGGGAAGTGCTGGTGCTGGGCCTGTCCGAAACGCGCTCGGCGGCACCCATCGCGCGCCTGCTGTATGAGGAAACGGCGGCCAGCATCACGCGCCGCGAGACCGAAGCGGAGCGCCACAAGCTGTTCCGCGAACCGGGCGCCGAGATCAAGGGCCGGCCCACCAAACGCGACCGCCGCCAGCTCGGTAAAGTCAGCGATTACGACTAGTTTTGCGCCGCTGCCGCAGTGGCTCCGTGCTGCGGCGCAGCAATAGAACCGCAACTCTAAAGGTACTGTTTGACTTTTGTCACCCAGTAGATAATAGTACGAGCGTTCGCAATTCTTTTCACACGGAGTAAATTTAAACGGAGCAAAATGCTCGTTTGGCTCTGCTTAAGTTTCTACCATGGGAAGCAATCTTATTAATACCTCAATCAAATTTATGCGTAAGGGTGAGTTGACGCGCGCAGCGATTCTGGACGTGGCGCTGGATCTGGCCAGCCGGGATGGCCTCGAAGGCCTGACCATCGGTTTGCTCGCGGACAAAATGAACATGAGCAAATCGGGGGTGTTTGCGCACTTCGGTTCGCGCGAGGATTTGCAACTGGAAGTGTTGAAGCTGTACCACCATCGCTTTGAACAGGAAGTGTTCTTCCCGAGCGTGAAAGAACCGCGCGGTATCCAGCGTCTGAAGGCCATGTTTGCCCGCTGGGTCAAGCGCGTCAGTGTGGAAGTAGCCTCGGGCTGCATCTATATCAGTGGCGCAGTGGAGTATGACGACCGGCCGGGTCCGATTCGTGAGGAGCTGACGTCGATGGTTGGCGCATGGCAGGCAGCGTTGCTGCGCTGTGTGCGGCAGTCGATCGAATGCGGCGACTTGAAGGCGGACACCGACCCGCAGCAAATGGTGTACGAAATGTATGGCCTGATTCTGGCGCTGCACCACGAGGCCCGCTTCATGCGGACTCCGGGCAGTCTGGATCGCGCGGTCGTCGGCTTCGACCGTCTCATCGAGAATTACCACAACACGCAGAAATCTTAAGCGGCTGCCGGACGATCGCAGCCTGTATCAAATAAACCAAAGCTACACGCCATCAGGAGAAAACCATGGGTCAATACGTCGCACCAATCCGGGATATGCAATTCGTTCTGCACGAATTCTTGAAAGTGGAAGATGAACTGAAACAGATGCCGCACTATCAGGACGTCGATGCGGACATCATCAACCAGGTGCTGGAAGAAGGCGCGAAATTCACCTCGGAAGTGCTGTTCCCGCTGAACCACTCGGGCGACCGCGAAGGCTGCAAGCATGACGCCGCCACCCACACCGTGACCACTCCTAAAGGCTTTAAAGAAGCCTACAAACAATACGTCGACGGCGGCTGGGCTGCGCTGGCGTGCTCGACCGAATACGGCGGCCAGGGCCTGCCGATCGTGCTGAACAACTCGTTCTACGAAATGCTGAACTCGTCGAACCAAGCCTGGTCGATGTACCCGGGCCTGTCGCACGGCGCCTACGAGTGCCTGCTGGAGCACGGCACCGACGAACAAAAGAGCACCTACCTGCCGAAGCTGGTATCGGGCGAGTGGACCGGCACCATGTGCCTGACCGAACCGCACTGCGGTACCGACCTGGGCATGCTGCGCTCGAAAGCGCTGCCACAGGACGATGGTTCGTGGCTGATCACTGGTAACAAGATCTTCATCTCGGCCGGCGAACACGACATGTCGGAAAACATCGTGCACCTGGTGCTGGCCCGCGTGCCGGATGCACCGGAAGGCTCGAAAGGTATTTCGCTGTTCCTGGTGCCGAAGTTCCTGCCAAACGCTGATGGTACGGTCGGTGCACGCAACCCGATCACCTGCGGCGCGATCGAAG
>JBGSBQ010000023.1:0-17040 GCA_041730475.1 Sphingomonadaceae bacterium | reverse complement strand
CCCAGCCCGGCCAGCCGGGCCGGGCCGCGCATGACGCCCAGCGTGGCACTCAGGAAGGGAATCCGCACCAGGTCGCACAGCGACAGGCCCAGTGCCTGCACCAGCGTCAGCTGGCGCTCGCGCTCGGCCGGCGTGGTGACGCTGCGGTAGGCGGCGATGTAGTCGGCTGCGCTGAACTGTGGGCCGAGGTGCAACGCCATGCGGGTATCGAGTTGCTCGGACAGCGCATCGAGCACGATGGCCTCGGTGATGGTTTGCAGCGCATTCACCGGCAGCACACGCTGCATGGTGGGAATGATGCGTTCGAGGTCGGCATCGCGCTGGCTCAGGTCGTGGGCGCCGTATAGTTCCTCGAAAAAGAACAGCGCTGCCGCATGCGAATCGGGCGCGGCCAGCAGGTCGGCATGGGTAATGGCCAGCCGTTGCGACTGGAAGGTTTTCAGGGCGGTGCGGGCCGCCAGCAGGGCCGGATCGCGGCGGGCGCCGTGGCGTTCCGCTTGTACAGCGCGCAATTGCGCGGCCAGGGTGAGGACGAGCTGTTCTTTCTTCATGCCACTGTTTTACCAGAAGCCACTAGACGCAGCACTCTATTTTTGCGCCAAACCGAGCACTTGCTTTGTCGTACACTATCCAAAAATACAAGGATAAATGGATGGAGACCATGCAGACTTCCCGCAGATCTTTTCTGAAGATCGGCGTCCTCGGCGCGCTCACGCTTGCTGCCGGGGGCGCCATCTATCGTGCCATGCAGGCACCTGCCGTGTCTGGCCCCTTCGTGCTCGATGGCGCGGCGCGCGCGGTGCTGGCAGCGCTGATTCCGTCCATGGTGGGACCCGCCGTACCGACCGAACCGGCGGCGCGTGCCGCTTGTGTCGATGACATGCTGGTCCGGGTCGAGGCCGCCATCCATGGCTTGCCACGAGCGACCCAGAAAGAGGTGCAAGACCTGTTCGGCCTGCTGGCGCTGGGGCCGGCGCGGCGCTTCCTGGCCGGTATCCCCGACAGTTGGGAGCAGGCCACGCCGGCCCAGGTCGATGCTTTCCTCGACAGCTGGCGCAGCCACCGCTTCGACCTGCTGACGTCGGCGTATCAGGCCTTGCATGACCTGATCCTGGGCCCATGGTATGCCAATCCTGCCAACTGGGCCGCGATCGGTTATCCCGGTCCGATAAAAGAACTGAGCTGAGTACACCTGCCATGACGATGACGAATATCCCCATTACCCCCAGCGCAGGTGTTGTCGCTGACCCGATACAGGCGGGCCTGGCCGCTGGCTGGCAAGTGACCGACGGCGCCCGGCTCGAGCAGGACCTGACACTGGAAGCCGACGTCCTCATCATCGGCAGCGGCGCCGGCGGCGGCGTCACGGCCGAATTGCTGACGCTGGCCGGTTTGAAGGTGCTGATCGTTGAGGAGGGCGCGCTGAAATCTTCGCGCGACTTCAAGATGCGGGAAGCGGATGCCTATCCCGCCCTGTACCAGGAATCCGGCGCGCGCAAGACGCGCGACAAGGGCATCAATATTCTGCAGGGACGCACCGTGGGGGGCTCCACCACCGTCAACTGGACCAGCAGTTTCCGCACCCCGCCCGAGACGCTGGCTTACTGGGGCAAGCACTTTGGCCTGCAGGGCTTCGATGCGGCAGCGATGGCGCCATGGTTCGAGATGATGGAGCAGCGCCTGCATGTCGCCAAATGGGCCGGCCAGCCGAATGAAAACAATGATTTGCTGCGGCGTGGTGCCGCGCAGCTGGGGATCCCCACGGCCATCATTCCGCGCAACGTCAATGGTTGCTGGAACCTTGGCTACTGCGGCATGGGCTGTCCGACCAATGCCAAGCAATCGATGCTGGTCACCACCATTCCGGCGGCGCTGGCCGGTGGCGCCCGGCTGCTGACCCGGGTACGGGCCGAACGGCTGGTGATGCAGGGTGACAAAATCACCCAGCTCGACGCCGTGGCGCTGGCCGCGGCCGGGCAAGCGCCGACCGGCCGCCGGCTGACGCTGAAGGCCCGGCACTTTGTGGTGGCGGGCGGCGCCATCAATTCGCCGGCGCTGCTGATGCGCTCCGGCGTGCCCGACCCGCATGGCTTGCTGGGCAAGCGCACCTTCCTGCATCCCACCATCATTTCGGCCGGTCTGTACCCGCAGCGGGTCGATGGTTATGCCGGTGCCCCGCAATCGGTGTATTCCGATCATTTCCTGAAGACCGATCCGATCGATGGCGCCATCGGCTACAAGCTGGAAGCGCCGCCGTTGCACCCGCTGTTGCTGTCGACCACGATGGTGGGCTTTGGCGCCCAGCATGCCGCCATGATGGCGCAGTTCCCGCATTTCCATGTCTTGCTGGCGTTGCTGCGCGACGGCTTCCATCCGGACTCGGCGGGCGGCAGCGTCCAGCTGGCCAGCGATGGCGCACCCGTGCTGGACTATCCGATCAGCGGCTTCGTCTGGGATGGCGTGCGGCGCTCCTTGCTCAGCATGGCCGAGATCCAGTTTGCCTCCGGCGCCAAGTCGGTGACGCCGGTGCATGAGGCGGCAGGCAGCTACACCAGCTGGGCCGCAGCGAAGGCGGCCATCAACGGCCTGTCGTACCAGACCCTGAGCACGCGGGTGGTGTCGGCCCACGTGATGGGCGGCTGTGGCATGTCCGACGACGAGCGCCTCGGCGTGACCAGTGCCGGCGGCCGCTATCACGGCCTGGCCAACCTGTCGGTGCATGATGGCTCGCTGTTCCCGACCTCGATCGGCGCCAATCCGCAACTGTCCATCTACGGTCTGACGGCGCGCCTGGCCAGCGGCCTGGCGCACGATCTGACGGGCCGGCCGGCGCCACGGCTGGTCCGCACTGACGCCTGAGGCCGGCAGCAGGCAGCAGGCAGCGCCGGTCTGTGAGAAGATGAGCGCATGCTACGACGCTTACTGATCCTGTTGCTGCTGGTGCAGGCCATGCTGGTGCTGCTGCTGGCCGACTGGCTGCAGCGCCACTGGTCGTTGGCATGGCTGGCCGGAATCGGTCTCGGCCTGCTGACGTTATTGCTGCTGCGGGTACTGGTCTCGCTGCAAAACTTCTACCAGAGCCGGCGTCACGCCAGTCCCGTTCCCCCTGCATTGCGGCTGACGGCGGCGACGGCGCTGCGCCTGTTTGCTGGTGAATTGCGCGCCTCGCTGCTGTATTCCTGCTGGTCCATGCTGTTCCCGCTGGGCTGGCAGATCCAGCCGGCGCCGCAGACGGGCCTGCCGGTGCTGCTGCTGCATGGCTATCTGTGCAATAGCGGCTACTGGCGGCCGCTGAGTCGGGCGCTCCGCCGCGCCCGCATCAGCCACGCCGCGCTCGACCTGGAACCGCTGTGGTGCGGCATCGATGACTATGTGGCGCGGGTGCATACTGCCGTGCAGCGTTTGTGCGCCGAGACCGGCAGCGCGCAAGTGATCATCGTTGGCCACAGCATGGGTGGGCTGGTGGCGCGCGCCTATTTGCGCCGCCACGGCAGTGCCCAGGTGGCCCAGGTGGTGACGCTGGGTTCGCCCCATGCCGGCAGTACGCTGGCGGCGCTGGCGCCGGGGCGCAACGGGGCCCAGATGCGAATCGGTAGCGACTGGTTGCGGCGGCTGGCAGCCGCAGATCCGCAGGCGCTGTCCCGCTTTACGTCAATTTATTCTGTCCACGACAATATGGTGGCGCCGCAGGACTCTAGTCGGCTCGCCGGGGCCCGCAATCTTGCCATGGGCGGGGTGGGGCATGTGGCACTGGCGTGGTCATTGCCGGTCATAAACGCTGTCTTGGACGAAATCGCGACAGTGCGCGCACGCACGGGCAGCGCGGCGGGACAAGTGCCGCCACGGTGATTTTGTGTGAGAATTTAACCCTCCTGTTGCTGTATGGTTAGAGCTCATGTGGCGCGGTAAAGAGGGGGCAGGACATGGCACCTGATATGGCACCTGATTTCGGCAAGCTGATACTCAACCATATTCCGGATGCGGTGGTGGTCACCGACCCGGACGGCGTCGTGGCGTGCTGGACGCCGGGTGCCGTGGCCTTGTTCGGTTATGCCGAGCAGGAGGCGCTGGGCCGCTCACTGGCCGAGCTGGTGGCGGCGCCGGCGCCGGTGGGACCGGGCTTGCAGCCGGGGCTGGCGTGTCAGGAGGCGTTGCTGCGTGCCAGTGATGGCACGTTGGTGTATGTCGATTGCTCCTGCCGGGCGGTGGCTGCAGCGCAGGGCGCGCTGGCCTATCAGGTGTGGAGTCTGAAAGATGTCACGCCGCTCAAGGTGTTGCGCGATGCACGGCTGGTCGAGGCGCGCTTTGGCGACCTGCTGGAGTCGGTGCCGGACGCCATCGTGATCGCCAACGCCGGGGGCCGGATTGTGCTGGCGAATCGCCAGGCCGAAGCGCTGTTTGGCTATGCGCGCGGCGAGCTACGCGGGCTGGCGCTGGAAAGCTTGATGCCGCAGCGCCTGCGGCTCGCCCATGTCGGCCACCGCAGCGGCTATGCCAGCCGGCCGCAGCCGCGTCCGATGGGCGGTGGCCGCGATTTGTTTGGCCTGCGCAAGGGCGGCGCCGAGTTTCCGGTCGAGATCAGCCTGAGTCCGGTGGCCAGCGAGGAGGGCATGCTGGTCATGAGCGCGATTCGTGACATCAGTGCGCGCAAGGAAATCGAGCGCGCGCTGCATGACAAGAATGTCGAACTGGTGCGGGCGGTGGCGGCCAAGGACCGCTTTCTGGCCGGCATGTCACACGAATTACGCACGCCGTTGAACGCGATCATCGGATTTGCGGGTACTATGCTGATGAAGTTGCCGGGGCCATTGAACGGGGCCCAGCACAAGCAGATGCGCACCATTCAGACCAGCGCGCGCCAGTTGCTGGCGCTGATCAATGACTTGCTGGAACTGACCCACATCGAGTCGGGCCACATCGAACTCGACCTGGCGCCGCTGCAGTGCCGGCCCATGCTGGAGCAGTTGCTGTTGCAGTTTCAGCCGCAGGCGCGCGACAAGGGCCTGCAGCTGGAGGCGGTCAGCACGCCCAGCGATATCAGCGTGCTGACTGACCGCTACGCGGTCCAGCAAATTTTAAGTAACCTGATCAACAATGCGATCAAATTTACCGAACAGGGGAATGTAGTGGTAAGGCTCAGTAGTACCGCCATCGATGACCATGCCTGCGTCACGTTCAGCGTCAGCGACACCGGGATCGGGATCGCGCCCGAACGCCATGCACAGTTGTTCCAGGCCTTCGCGGCGCTGGACGACGGGCCGCAGCGCCAGCACCAGGGCAGCGGCCTGGGACTGCACCTGAGCCAGAAGCTGGCCGCGCTGCTGCGCGGTCGCATCCTGTTTGAAAGTCAGCGTGGCGTCGGCAGCACTTTTACGCTGGCGCTGCCGCTGGACTGACCTGGTCTAACCTGGAGCGCTCATGTCCGCACGCATCCTTATTATCGAAGACAATGCCACCAACATGGAGCTGATGGTGTACCTGCTGCGCGCCTTCGGCTACACCCCGCTGAGCGCCGCCGACGGCGAAGCCGGGGTGCTGGCAGCGCGCCGCGAACTGCCCGACCTGATCATCTGTGACGTGCACCTGCCCAAGCTCGATGGCTATGGCGTGGTGGCGGCCCTGAAGGGCGATCCGCTGGTGCGCCATATCCCGGCGCTGGCGGTGACGGCGCTGGCCATGGTGGGCGACCGCGAACGCTTGCTGGCGGCCGGCTTCGACGGCTACATCGGCAAGCCGATCGAGCCCGATACCTTTGTCACCCAGATCGAGTCTTTTTTACCGGGGACGGTGTCTTCCCCGGGTAAAAACGACATCGCCACGATTCTGATCGTGGATGACCATGTGCTGAACCGGGAATTCCTGATGACCCTGTTGGGTTATGGCGGCCATCGATTGCTGGAAGCGTCGAACGGTGCCGAGGGCCTGAAAATGGTGCTCAGGGAGCGCCCCGATCTGGTGATCTCGGACATCCTGATGCCGAACATGGATGGCTATGAATTTGTCACCCGCATGCATGCCAATCCGGACACCGCCGATGTGCCGGTAATTTTCTACACGGCCAACTACCGCGAGCGCGAGGCGGTGGCCGTGGCCCAATCCTGCGGCGTGCGCTGGGTCCTGCCTAAACCGTCCGATCCGGACGTGATCCTGCGCACCGTGCACCAAGCGCTGGGCCTGGCCTTCGAGTCCGAGGGCGAGGTGCCGACCTTTGCGCCGGAACCGCCGCCGCAGGGCCGCTTCCGCGGCATCGACAACAAGGTGGCCGAGTATCTGGGCGAGCTGGAATCGAGCAGCCAGCTGATCACCCAGCTGGCCACCGAGGCGGAACAGGCCCCGACCGAAAATCTGTCGCTGATGACGGAGCGCCTGTCGCACTCGCTGTCCAGCCTGCAGGCCGTCAGCCTGCGCCTGACGGCCCTGATCGAACTGGGCATCGAGCTGGGCGCCGAGCGCGATCCGACCGCACTGATCGACATCGGCTGCCGGGTGGCGCAAAATATCTGCGTGGCGAAATATGCGTGCATTGGCGTGCTCAGCCAGGGTGCCAGCGAACTCAGTTATTTCGCTGCCTGCGGCACCGGGTTGCAGGCCCATGTGATCGCCAGCAACCCGCGCGCCGGCGTGCTGCGTGGCTTGCTGGAGCAGCGCCAGCCGTGCCGCATCAACGATATCGATGGCGACCCGACCCGCATCGGTCTGCCGGTCGGCCATCCGTCCGTGCATTCCTTCCTCGGCGTGCCGATCGCCTCGCGCGAGCGCACCCATGGCTGGCTGTATCTGGTCGACAAGCTGGGCGCCGATGGCTTTTCTGAAGTCGACGAGCGGGTTGCGGCCACGGTAGCGGCACAAATTTCGGTGGCCTATGAAAACCTGCTGCTGTACGAGGAAATCAAGCGCCACCACGCACAGCTGACGCTGGACATGAATGCCCGCATCCGTCTCGACGAGGATTTGCGGCGCTTCCGGCTGGCGATGGATGCCACCGCTGACGCCATCTTCCTGGTCGACCGTGCCGGCCTGTGCTTTGTCGACGTCAACGTCACGGCGTGCCGCATGCTGGGCTATGCGCGCGAAGACTTCCTCGAAGTGGGACCCAACAAGTCGCTGCGTCCCGAGCTGGCGCGGCTGGAAGACCTGTTTGACAAGCTGTTGGCGGGCGACGCCAGCGGCACCATGAGCGAGCTGCTGTTGCAACGCAAGGATGGCTCGCCGCTGTCGGTGGAAGTGCAGCGGCGCACGCTGCTGTCGGGCCAGAGCTGCATCCTGGTGGCGGTGGCGCGTGACATCACCGAGCGCAAGGAAGCCGAGTTGCGGCTGTTGAAACTGGCCCATTTCGATACGCTGACGGGCTTGCCCAACCGCAGCCAGTTCTATGAGTCGCTGGGCCATACCATCGGTGACGAGTTGCTGCGCCAGTTCTCCAGCCGGCTGGTCGATTGCCTGCGGGTGCGCGACACCATCGGCCGCTTCGGCGGCGATGAATTTGCCGCCATCCTGATGCTGCCGGAGGGCGCACAGAATGCGATCGCCGTGGTCGACAAGATCCGCGAGGCGATGCGCCAGCCGTTCGACCTGAAGGGGCATGAGGTGACGGTTACGGCCAGTATCGGCATTTCCGTGTATCCCGAGGATGCGGCCGATCCTGATACGCTGCTGCAGTACGCCGACACGGCCATGTACCGCGCCAAGGAGGCGGGGCGCGATGCGTTCCGCTTCTTCACTGCCGAGATGAACGCCCAGTCGCTGGCCCGGCTGGACCTGGAGAATGCGCTGCGGCGTGCCATCGACAATGAAGAGTTCGTGCTGTTCTTCCAGCCCAAGGTGCACATCGGTAGTGGCCGCATCAGCGGTGCCGAAGTGCTGCTGCGCTGGAAACGGCCCGGTCACGGCATGGTATCGCCGGCGCTGTTCATCCCGATCCTCGAAGAGACCGGCCTGATCGTGCGGGTCGGTACCTGGGTGCTGCATGAAGCCTGCCGCAAGATCGCCCAGTGGGGCCGCAACAGTACTGGCCCGGTGCATCTGTCGGTGAACGTGTCGGGGATCCAGTTCTTCGTCGGCGGACTGGAGGAGGAAGTGCTGAAGGCGATCCGCGAGCACGGCATTGCGCCCGAGCTGCTTGAGCTGGAGCTGACGGAAAGCTCGCTGATGTCGAATGCCGAAGAAACCATCGCCGTGCTGCACAACCTGAAGGCGCTGGGGATCCAGATTTCGATCGATGACTTCGGCACCGGCTATTCTTCGCTGGCTTACCTGAAGCGCTTCCCGATCGACAAGCTGAAAATCGATATCGCCTTCGTGCGCGAAGTGACCAGCAATCCGGACGATGCCGCCATCGTGCTGGCCATCATCAACATGGCGCACAGCATGAAGCTGGCCGTGATTGCCGAAGGGGTGGAAAAAGACGCCCAACTGGCCTATCTGCGGCGCCATGGCTGCGATGAGATGCAGGGCTATTATTTCAGCCGTCCGGTGCCGGAGGACGAGTTTGCGCAGATGCTGCACGACGGGAAATATCTGCAGGCGCCGGCCGACGAGCAGGTGCAGGATCAGCAAACCCTGCTGATCGTCGACGACGATGCCTTCATGCTCGACGTGTTGACCGATTTCCTGGCCCAGGATGGTTACCGCATCCTGACCGCGCAGACCGCCGCCGAAGGCTTCGACTTGCTGGCGCGGCACCGGGTGCAGGTGATCCTGTGCGACCAGTGCATGCCGCTGATGAGCGGTACCGAGTTCATGGAACGGGTCAAGAATCTGGCGCCGGACACTTTCCGCATCATGTTGTCAGCGTATGCGGACCTGACGCCGATCATGGCGGCCATCAACCATGGCGCGATTGACCGCTTCTACACCAAGCCATGGAAGGGGGCGGTGCTGCGCGAAAACATCCGTGAAGGCTTCCGCTTGCACGGCCATGTGCATGGCGCGCTCGCGGCGCCAGTACTGCCGCAGTAGGCGCGCAGCATGCTGCGCGCTCTGCTGCCACTGCGGCGCGCCGTGCTGGTGTTGCCATTCTTGCTGCTGGGGTTGGCGGGGCCGGGCGCTGCTGCGCCCGCGCTGCGCATTTATGCGATGGACAGCCGGCCGATCAGCTTTCGTCAGGACGGCCAGCCCGACGGCCTGGTGGTCGAACTGGCGCAACTGGTGCAGCAGCGCCTTGGCAGCCATGACCCGATCGAGATCGTGCCGTGGGCACGCGCCCACACGCTGGCGCTGAAAGAAGCGAATGTGCTGTTGTTGTCGATCGTGCGCACCCCGGAGCGTGAGCAGGTCTTGCGCTTCGTCGGCCCGGTATTCCAGTCGCATATCGCCGCCTTTGCGGTGCGCAGCCGGGCCGCTGAACTGCGCGCCCGCGATCCCAGTTTGCTGAGTTTGCGTGCCGGCGCCCGCCGCGGCAGTGTGTTCGTCAGCATGGCGCGCGCCGCTGGTTACCATCTGACCGATGAGACCAATGCGTCCGAGAATGCGGCGCGCATGCTGATGCTGGGCCGCTTTGACCTGTGGTTTGAGGGCGAAGAAATCGCCGGCAATGCGCTGCGCAGCGCCGGCTATCAGCTGGATCAGGTGGAGGTGATGGCGCGGCTGCCGCCGCGTCCCGTGTATTTCGCGTTTTCCCGGAATACGCCAGAGGCGCTGGTGCAAGCCTGGGAGACGGCGCTGGCCGGCCTGAAGCGTGATGGCAGCTTCCAGCGCGTGCACCACAAATGGTTGCCCGGCTATGAGCTGCCGGCCGAACCAGCGCCGGCCCCGAGCCGGCGGCCGCCGCCGTAACGCGCTTAGAAGTGCACGCCGCGCAGCAGCTGCTGCATGGCGATCTGCTCCGAACTCATCTGTGGCGCCTTCTTGCCGTCGCCCCCTTTGGCCGCGTCCGAATCGGGGAACATGCGGAAGGTGGTGTTGAGCACGATCTGCGCCACGCGCGGCATCAGCGCGTGCAGCACCTGGCCGAAGATGCCGACCCGGGTAGCGATGCGCACCGGCTTGTGGACGATGGCTTCGGCGATCATCTCGGCCGCTTCGTCCGGCGCCAGCGTCGGCACGTTCTGGTAGATCTTGGTCGGCGCGATCATCGGCGTGCGCACCAGCGGCATGTTGATGGTGGTGAACTTGATGCCGACGTCGGACAGCTCGGACGAGGCGCAGCGGGTCCACGCTTCCAGCGCCGCCTTCGAGGCCACATAGGCCGAGAAACGGGGGGCGTTGGTCAGCACACCGATCGACGAGATGTTGATGATGTGGCCGCGCTTCTGCGCGATCATGGTAGGCAGCAGGCCCATGGTCAGGCGCAGGCAGCCGAAGTAGTTCAGCTGCATGGTGCGCTCGAAATCGTGGAAGCGGTCGTAGCTGGACTCGATGGCGCGCCGGATCGAGCGCCCTGCGTTATTCACCAGCACGTCGACGCCGCCATGGTTTTCGATCAGCACTTGCACGAAGCGGTCGCAATCGGCCATGTCGGCAACGTCGGCCTGATAGGTCACCAGCGTGTGGCCGCGCGCTTCCACTTCGGCCTTGGCGGCGGCCAGCTTGTCTTCATCGCGGCCGCAGATGATGGTGATGGCGCCCGCTTCGGCCAGCTTGTGGGCCGCTGCCAGGCCAATCCCGGACGACCCGCCCGTGACCAGCACCACCTTGCCGGCTACCTGGCCGCGCAGCGTACGGTCGATGAACAGATCCGGGTCGAGGTTGCGCTCCCAGTAATCCCAGATCGGTGCCGCATAGCTGTCCAGATGCGGGCACTTGATGCCGCTGCCTTTCAGTGCGGCGGCGGTGTCGCGGTTATCGAAGCGGGTCGGGTAATTGACGAAGGCCATCAGGTCGCCCGGCAGGCCGAGGTCCTTCATGATGGCATCGCGCACGCGGCGGATCGGCGACAGCGCCATCACGCCTTTCTTGATCGACTTCGGAATGAAGCCGAACAGCGCGGCATTGATGCGGATGCTCATGGTCGGCGCATGGGCGGCGCGGCAGAAGGTGTTCAGCACTTCACCGACGCGCATCGGCTCGGGATCGGTCAGGTGGAAGGCGCGCCCGTCCAGCTTGGGCTGGTGCGAAATGTGGTCCATCGCGGCGACCACGTAATCGACCGGTACGATGTTGATGCGGCCGCCTTCGATGCCGATGGTTGGCATCCATGGCGGCAGCAACTGACGGATGCGCTGGATCAGCTTGAAGAAGTAGTAGGGGCCATCGATCTTGTCCATTTCGCCGCTGACCGAATCACCGACCACCAGACCGGGACGGTAGACGCGCCACGCGCCCTTGGTTTCGCTGCGGACGATTTTTTCGGCCTCGTGCTTGGTGGCGAAATACGGATGGCTGAGGTTCTCCGCTTCCTCGAACATGTCTTCGCGGAAGATGCCTTCGAACATGCCGGCGGCGGCGATCGAGCTGACGTGGTGCAGCACGCCGGCCCCCAGCGCATTGGCCAGTTCCACCGCATTGCGGGTGCCCTGCACATTGGCTTCGATCTGTTCCTCGGCGCCGGCCAGCATGTCATACACGGCGGCGAGGTGGTAGAAGTGGTCGATATTCTTGCTGAGGGCCTTGATGTCTTCCTTCGACAGGCCCAGCTTGGGGCTGCGCAGGTCGCCGCTCACGGGAATGGCCCGGGTCTTGCTGACACCCCAGTACTGCAGCAGTGCCGGCACCTTGTCGCGACTGCCTTCGCGCAGCAGGAAATACACGACGCTGCCCTTGCGCGCCAGAAGTTTCTTGACCAAACGCTTGCCGATGAAGCCGGTGGCCCCGGTAACAAAGTACTGCATCGTGCTTCTCCTTTTTGTGTTTTTGGTAACCGCTGCTGAATCATTACAGGCTGATCCATAATTGGCAAGCCCCCGCCTTGATTAGAACGCTGGCTCTATCGCATTAGAAACCCTTCTCTAGTTTTGCTATCTAAAATGAAATTATGTAAATCCGAATTTCAATGACACCACACAGGAGCCTACGATGGTCAAGAAACTGAAAAGCCTGGCAAAAGACGACGACAAACAACTGGCGAACGCCGTTCGCAATTCCGCACAACAGATCTGGCAAGCCGGCTTGGGCGCGTTCGCCAAGGCCCAGGAAGAGGGCGGCCGCGTGTTCAACAAGCTGGTCAAGGAAGGCACCGACCTGCAAAAGCGGACCCGCAGCCTGGCCGAAGGCAAGGTCTCCGATGTACGTGACACGGTCAGCGGCCTGGCCGACGGCGTGACCGGCAAAGCTGCCGGTTCGTGGGACAAGCTGGAACAGGTGTTCGAAGACCGCGTGGCGCGTGCCCTCGGTTCGATCGGCGTTCCGACCCAGAAAGACATTCAGGTGCTGACCAAGCGCGTGGAACAGCTGAGTAAGGCTGTCGCTGAACTGTCCGGCAAAAAACTGCCGGCCGTGAAAGCGGAAGCCAAGCCCGCCGCCAAGAAAGTGGCCGCCAAGGCCGTGGCCAAACCCGCCGTGAAAGCAGCGGCCAAGCCAGCGGTGAAAAAGGCTGCCGCCAAGCCAGCGGCCAAAGCTGTCGCCAAGCCAGCCGCCAAGCCAGCCGTGAAAGCAGTCAAGGCGGACCAGCCAGCCGCCAAGCCGGCCGTCAAAAAAGCGGTCGCCAAGCCAGCCAAGGTGGACGCCAAGCCAGCGATCGCGTTCCCGACCGCTGAATCGGTCAGTGCCGCAAACGCCAAGCCGGTCAGCGCCGCCTAAGTTAGCGCCGCACGTCGCACCGTTCCCCCTGGTCCTCACCCTGGCCTGTGCACCGGCCAGGCCTGGGGGGAACGCCAGCAGATGCATGCTGAATGGCTTGTGCGATGCACAAGCCTTTTTTTTCGTCCATAGAAGCCGCCCATGTCCAAGTCCGCCCCGCTCACTGCAACCCGTCCTCCCCGCATCGGCCTGGCGCTGGCGGGGGGCGGACCGCTGGCCGCCGTGTATGAAATCGGCGCGCTGGCGGCGCTGGCGGAAGCGGTCGACGGGCTGGACCTGAATGAGGCAGCGATCTATGTCGGGGTCAGCGCCGGCGGCATCATCGCGGCCGGCCTCGCGAATGGCGTGACGCCGCACCAGATGTGCCGGCTGTTCATTGAAAGCGATGTCGAGGCGCTCGATGGCGCCATCCTGTTCAAGCCGGAGACGCTGTTACGGCCGGCGCTGAAAGAATTCCGCAAGCGGGTCAGCAGCGTGCCGGGCCTGCTGGCCAGTTCGCTGTTCCACTATGCGCGCCAGCGCGGCAGTCTGGCAGCGTCGTTCGAGCGCATGAAGGAAGCGCTGCCGGCCGGCTTCTTCACCGGGGATGCGATTGGCGATTTCCTCGCTGCCACCTTCAGCCAGCCGGGGCGCAGCAATGACTTCCGCCAGTTGCAGCACAAGCTGGTGATCGTGGCCACCGACCTCGATACCGGCAAGGCGGTGCGCTTTGGCGCGCCCGGCTGGGATCAAGTACCGATTTCGGTCGCCGTGCAGGCCAGTGCTGCCGTGCCCGGCCTGTTCCCGCCGGTCGAGATTGATGGCCACCATTTTGTCGATGGTGCGCTGCGCAAGACCATGCATGCGTCGATCGCGCTGGAAGAGGGCGTCGACCTGCTGCTGTGCATCAATCCCATCGTGCCATATAACGCCAGCATTGAACGGGGCGCGCGCAAGCTGGCCCATGGCGGCCTGCTCGATGTGCTGTCGCAGACGCTGCGCTCGATCCTGCATTCGCGGCTGGAAACGGGGCTGGCCAGTTACCAGATCAGCCATCCCGAGGTCGACATCGTGCTGTTCCAGCCCAGTCCCGATGATGCCGAGCTATTCTTTACCAACATCTTCAGCTACAACAACCGGCGCCGCATGTGCGAGCAGGCCTACCAGAACACGCGGCTGATGCTGTGGCAGCAGCGCGCCGTGCTGGGGCCGAAGCTGGCGCGCCACGGCATGGCACTGAAACTGCCGGTGCTGAGCGACACCAGCCTGACGCTGGTGAGCCAGCAACCACCGCGCACCGCGCTGACCCGGCTGGAACTGGCGCTAGACGACCTGGAGCGTTATCTGAAGGTCAAACGTGGGATTTGACGCCGTCTTTTGCGGCCGAAAAGCGGGCCCGGCTGTTTCTCACAGCGCGGCATCGGTGTTATGCTTGCAGCAGAATAAACAGAGGTCTCCTGCTATGCTACAAAAAGCCCCCCGTCGTACCCGCGAACGCATTTTAGAATTATCCCTGCGCCTGTTCAATGAATTCGGCGAGCCGAATATTACGACCACGGTGATTGCCGAGGAGATGAATATCTCGCCCGGCAATCTGTACTATCACTTCCGCAACAAGGATGACATCGTCAACTCCATCTTCGTGCAATTCGAAGCCGAGATCGAGCGTATCCTGACGGTGCCGGATGGGCGCCGCTCCAACATCGAAGACGTGTGGCTGTACCTGCACCTGATGTTTGAGCTGATTTGGCGCTACCGTTTCTTCTACCGCGACCTGAACGACCTGCTGTCGCGCAACCGTAAGCTCGAGCTGCACTTCAAGCAGATCCTGGCGCACAAGATCAAGGTCGCCAAGCAGCTGTGCGAAGACTTGCGCAGCGAAAAGTCGCTGGAGGCGTCGGACACCGCGATCGATGCGATGGCGACCAATATGGTGGTGGTGGCAACTTACTGGCTGTCGTATGAATACGTGCGCAATCCGCGCAAATACAGCGAGCAGCAATCGATGGCCGATGCGCTGGCGCGGGGCTGCTATCAGGTGCTGTCGCAGATTGGCCCCTACCTGCGCAATGAAACCAGCTTGCTGTTCCAGAAGCTGTCGGAAGAATATCTGAAAAAACTCAAATAGGAGCGAGACTATGGCATGGAGTAAATTTCCGTATCCGGACGAGGCGTACCAGTACACGGCGGCCAGCCTGAAGAAAAATTGGGCCCGCCTGCATGTGGGTGATGCGGAAGCTTTCCCGACCAATCCGGTGCTGGTCCAGGCCTGGATTGCCTTCCATGCGGGCGACTTCGAACAGGCCGCCAAACTCGGTCTCGACGTCGGCGTTGACGGCTACTCGGTGGCGCACAAAGCCACCTGCATGTATGCCACCTATCTGGAAAAAAGCGAGAAGAAAAAGATCGCCACGTTTGAAGAAGTGGCCGAGCGCTGCGAACGCCAGCAGCAGGAGCAGCCTGGCAACGCCGCCGGCTTCTACTGGCATGCGTATGCGCTGGGGCGCTATGCGCAAGGCATTTCGGTGGTGAAAGCGCTGGCGCAAGGGGTCGGTGCCAAGGTGCGCCACAGTCTGGATATGACGGTGAAGCTGGCGCCCAAGCATGCTGACGCGAACATCGCGCTGGGTGCCTACCACGCCGAAATCATCGACAAGGTAGGCGCCATGATCGGCGGCCTGACCTATGGCGCCAAGAAAGACGAAGGCTATCAACACTTCAAGACGGCGCTGGTGCTGAATCCGGAATCGGCGATTGCCCGCATCGAATATGCGAATGCGCTGGTGATGCTGGACGGTAAAAAGAAAATGGCCGAGGCGGTGGCGCTGTATGAAGCGGCGGCCCAGTGCGAGCCGCGCGATGCGATGGAGCGGCTGGACGTGGAAGCGGCCAAGGCGGAACTGGAAGACGACTAAGCGAATGAAGACAATTTGTGTGTATTGCGGCGCCAATGCGGGCGTCTCGGCGCGCTATGCCGAGCAGGCCCGGGCGCTGGCGGCGGCCATGGTGGCGCAGAATCTGGCGCTGGTGTACGGCGGCGGCAATGTCGGCCTGATGGGCATTATTGCCGACGAAGTGCTGCGCCTCGGTGGCGAGGTGACGGGGGTGATTCCGAGCGCGCTGGTCGAGCGCGAAGTCGGGCACACCGGACTGACGCGCCAGTTCATCGTCAAGGACATGCATGAACGCAAAGCCATGATGGCCAGCCTGGCGGACGGCTTCATCGCCATGCCGGGCGGCATGGGCACGCTGGAAGAACTGTTCGAAATGCTGACCTGGTCCCAGCTGGGCATCCACAGCAAGCCGATTGGCCTGCTGAACGTGGACGGCTTTTACGATCAGCTGGTGGGCTTCATCGGCCATGCCAGCGCGCAGGGCTTCATCCGTCCGCAGCATGCGGCGCTGATGATGGTAGCCGCCGACCCGCTAACTTTGTTGCAGCAGTTCGCGCCGCGTGGCGCAGACGCAACGTTACCGTAAAGAATTTCCGATCGCCGCACAGTGCGCGCGCGGTGGGCCGACGTGGTTGACTTGCTTATAAGAAATTCTTCTGTTCTTATTTGCAATAAGTGCTATCAAAAAAACACGAACTGTGTTCTACTTGATATCACTAAACCACCTCAACCGGAGCCCACCTTGAACTCGTCGACTTTTATCAAAACCCTCGCCGCTGCCGCCCTCGCCATCGCCGGTAGCGCCCAGGCCGCCACCACCATCATCGACTTCGATGCTGCATCGATCGCCCAGTTGTCGCACACCTCGGCCCCGTTCAACCTGACCAACGTGTATTTTGGCGGCACATACGTGGAAGATGGTTTCCAGTTCAAGAGCTCGCTTACCGCTGGCCCAATCACGTTGCCGAGCACCCTGTTCGCTCCCGATGCACAAAACCTCATTTACAAGGATGCCGTAGGTGCCACCTTGGCATTGGCGGCCTCGGTGGGTGCCACGACCACGCTGACGAAAGTTGGTGGGGGCGCGTTCACGCTGAATTCGATCGACCTGACGCGCCTGTTGGCTGCGGGCGGCTCGAACCGTACGGTGACGTTCACTGGTACCCGTCTCGATTCCTCGGTCATCCAGCAAGACATCAGTTTCACTGGCAACTGGGCGACTTACAGCTTCAGCAATTTCAGCAATCTGGCATCGGTCAAATGGACGGAAAGCGCCTTCGTGAACCGCGACTTCCAGGTTGACAACCTCAACATCAGCGCCGTTCCCGAGCCAGAAACCTACGCCATGCTGGGTGCCGGCCTCGGCCTGATGGCCCTGCTGCGCCGCCGCAAGCAATCATAATCGTTTTCCCCCGAACAAACCGGGGTCAGGTCTGCCAATCGATCATAAAATTCCAATTAGTAATTATTTTTGGCAATTTATGAGCGATTG
>JBGSBQ010000022.1:0-17255 GCA_041730475.1 Sphingomonadaceae bacterium | reverse complement strand
CATGACAAAGTAAGCATAGCCGTAAACACCAAAATCGCAAAGCCGCGCCCCTGCTCGCCGGCGCGCGCTGCTTCCACAGCGGCGTTCAGCGCCAGGATGTTGGTCTGGAAGGCAATGCCGTCAATCACGCTGATGATGTCGGAGATCCTGCGCGAAGAGTCATTGATGCCCTTCATCGTCTCCACCACCTGGCCCAAAACACCACGAATCTTTCCAATAAACTGGTTAAAACCCGAGCCAATGGCCGAAAGCTCGTCATTGCCATTGACTTCCAGCCGGTTATTCAGGAAGCGATTCTTGCTACCAATTTCGTAGGCAACCAGCCGCTCTGCGCCGTACTCACTGGCAGCCGGTACCCCCCCTGCGCCTGCGGAGACCTGCACATCGCCAGGGATGAAGCCAGTCGACAGCATTGCGTACAGCATATTGTTCTTGGCGAGATCGTGCTCAACGCGGAACTTGTAGGTCGTGTTGTTGAACTTGCGTTCCCCGGCGTCGCCGGTCAGCGACAGCGTGGCGTTATTGCCCGGGAAACCGGCGTTCGGCAATCCAGGAGGACCAGGCAGCCAAGTCGGCGATGCTGGGGCGATCGGCGTATTGCAGGCGTAATTCAGGTTGTTGGTGTAGTCCTGGGTGGTCTTCACAACGGTGTGGTCTTGCCGCAGGCCCGCTGTCATCCGCCACGTATCAAGAAACGCATAGGACATCTCGCCGAATGCACCGACGTTGCTGGTTTCCTTATAGGTATCTGATTGGTTCAGTAGCGCGTTCGACGAGACCCAGCGGATATCGTTGGTGCTATGCAGATTGTTATCGTAGTAGAAGGCGCCCAACAGCCACTTCAGCGCCCCCTCATCGTTCGAGGCGAGGCGCAACTCGTGCGTCATGAAGCGATCGGACGGTGTCTTGAGCGTCTGGTTCAAGCCACCACCGCCGGGACCATTCTGATAGATCACGGCGTCCTGATTCCAGGTACGCAGCGCCGGCAGATAGGTGAGCGTTGCCGGCCCCAGATTCCAGTCGATATTCAGCCAGAACTGCTCGAAATCATTCTTGCCAGTGCGAACCGGCGCGGCGCTGTAGGAGAAGGTATTGGGAGCGATCAGGTTGGTCTGCACGCCGCCCGTGTGCGTTTTGCTCTGTTCAACCGCTGCGCCGAACAGTACGGAAATATCGCTGGTAGGCTTATACAACATTTTGAGGCGACCTGAAGTCGTCTTGATCGCGCCACCATCCGACGAGTCATACCCATTGCGCGAGAACTGGTCTCCCGAGATGCGCAGCGCAAGCGTATCGCTGGCCTGCACATTCATTGCGCCCGTGTAGTGCCGCAGCGAGTAACTGCCGAACTCCGCAGTCGCGTCAGCCGAAAAGCCGTCGAACGTAGGATTCCGCGTATACCAAGCGACCACGCCCGACGTCGCACTGCGCCCGTACAGCGTGCCCTGCGGGCCGCGCAGGACTTCTACCCGATCAACGTCGTACCGACCGCCAATGCCTTCATAAACGCCATCTGTGTAGAGGGCGGTCGTGGGCACGGCAGGCAAGGCGCTGCCGCCTCCGGAGTTATTCGATTTGATGCCCCGAATGGTAACGTTGTTACCTGCGGTATCCGAGCCGCCAATGAACATTCCCTGATTCTCGATGACAACCACGGACGGGATGTCTTCCAGCACCTGCCGGGCCGACGACTTACCCTGTTGCAACAGATCATCGCCTCTGCGCACGCTGATGGACGCCGCTAACTTCTGCGCCACGTTCGGCCGCCGCTCTGCGCTGACGACAATAGATTGCAAACCGTTCGTGTCCTGTGCTGACGATGGCTGCGCGGACTCGGTGGACGGCTGGGCTGACGTCGCAGCGGCCGCTTGGTCGTCGGTTGCCGCTTCGCTGATGAGTGGGGTACTCACGGCGATCAGCAACGGCACCAGGAAGGTAAGTTCGTTGGTCCTCATGGATTGTCTCCTATTCATGGTTGTCTCCTGCTTATGGGGGGCTGGAAAGGCTGTGAACACGGTAACGCCGTGTCCGCAGCGGTTCTTTCCAGCCCAAATTATTCAGTGCTGTAGGCTTGATCGCTTTTAAGCGTCTTTTTATTTTTTAAGCTCTATTTTATATTAACACAGTAATTATCGATAAAGTGCAATTTATCAGCTTTGCGATGCCGCCAAACTTGCTCTGTGCGAGGCAGGGAGGGCCGCCCCACTACTTAAATGGCACCGGAGTTGCGCCAGACTACAATCAGTATTGCCGATCATCCTGAGCCAGCACCATATGCGGCGCACTGCCGTCATACAACGCATGAACCAGAGCGTTTCGGTGTAGCAGCACCGCGCGCTGGTTGACCGAGCCCTTGTCGGTGCATTCATCTAACGCCAGCGACGGCGGTTCCGCCAACACACAGAGCCGGCTGATCCGGTTGGAGCTGCCGGTGGCGCCCCCGATCAAATTTCCCAGCAGTTGTCGGAAAAATGCCACAACCGCAGGCGCCTGCAATATCTGCTCAAGCGGTGCCCCCGCTGGTGCACCGGCCAGCTGACCTACCTGCGTAGTCGGAAATACCATGGCACCGAGCTCGGCCCGATCTGCCCCGGTGATGACCACGTCCTGCACATAAGGTGCGCCTGCGGCGATGACCTTGGCCCTGAGCGCGCCGACGCTGACAAAAGTCCCGCTCGTGAGCTTGAAGTCTTCCGCCGTGCGGCCATCGAAGCGCAGCCCCAGCGAGCGCTGTGCAGTATCGACCCACTGCACCGCATCACCAGTGCAGAGAAATCCTTCTTCGTCAAAATGGGATGCCATGTCGCCCGGCGCCCGCCAATATCCCGGGGTGATATTCGGCCCCCGGTAACGGACTTCGGTCTTCTCGCCTTGCGGCACCAGCTTGATTTCCATGCCGGGCATCGGCAGGCCGATTTCGCCGGCCTTGAGGTCGAGGCGGGTCACGAAAATAGCCATCGGTGCGGCCTCGGTCATCCCGAAACCGGTCAGCATGGGAATCGCGCTGCCCAGCTCTTGGCGGGAACACTCGGCCAAGCTATCCCACGTGCTTTGCGACAGCGAGGCGCCGGCATAAAAGAATGTCTTTAGGCGCGAGAACATCCTGCGCCGTAGCGCAGGGTCGTCCTGCAAGGCAATCGCCAGCTGCTCAAATCCAGTTGGCACGCTGAGGTAGACGGTGGGCGCAATGTCAGCAATATTGCGCAAGGTCAGGGCCATGCCATGCGGTGTCGGCCGGCCGCCATCGATATACAAGGTGCCGCCAAAATACAGTACCAGCCCGAAGTTTTGATTGCCGCCAAAGGTGTGATGCCAGGGCAACCAGTCCACCAGCACCAATTCCTCCTCGGCCACGAACGGCCAGCATTGGGCTATCTGCACCATGTTTGCCGTCCACATCCGGTTGGTGTTGATGACCGCGCGCGGCAGCTTGGTTGAGCCGCTGGTAAACAGGAACTTGGCGATTGTGTCCGGACCAGTCCGGGCACAGGCTTCGGCCACCGCCGCAGTCGGCTGCTGCGCCAGCAGGCTGGCAAACGGCAGCACCACACGGTCTGACAAGCCGCCTGCGCCTGCGCCCGTCACCACCGGGATCGAGACATCCACCGCCGCCTCGATGGCGGCGGCAAATGGTGCCGCATCCTCGACGAAGATCAGCCCGGGCGTAATGGACGCCATCACATGACGCAACTTGGAAAAACTCCGGTCGACCAGCGAGTACGCCGGTGAAATCGGCGCCACCGGTATGCCAACCACGAGGCAAGCCAGTGACAGCAAAGCATGGCGCAAGCTATTGCCGGACAGGATGGCAACCGGCCGTTGCTCCGACAGCCCTTGTCCAAGCAGAAATTGCGCAATGCACTGGGCACGTTCCCATGCGTCGCCGTAGGTAAGACGCACCCAATCGCCATCGCCGCTGTCGGAGCGCGCCCGTTCCGCAAGAAATAGTGCGTCCGGCGTCGTGCTGGCCCAATACCGAAGGCGGTCGCTCATGCGCGCTGCATGGGCCGCCAACGGCAGGTCACGCGCAACATACTGGATCCCCTGCTCGCCCGCACGAATGCGGGCGGGCGAGGTGTCCAGGTGGAGCGAACCTAAGCTGGGTTGAGACATACGCATACTCTCGATCGTGTTGTGCCGCAGCTCAGACGCCCAGTGCAGCCTTGAGACCGCCCCACTGCTGGCAGAAGAGCGCGCTGTCCATCACACGCACATCGCGTATCACCGGGCGGAAATCCATATGCGCAAGCACGTCGCGCTCCATGTCGATGCCGGGGGCGATCTCGATCAACTCCAGGCCTTCCGGCGTCAGGCGAAACACTGCGCGCTCCGTCACGAACAAGACTTTTTGCTGGCGCAGCGCCGCATCGTGGCCGTTGAAGGTCACCTGCTCTACCTGGTTCACAAATTTCCTGGCACTGCCTTCCTGCAGGATGCGCACCTGACCATCGCCGATCGCCAGCTTCAAGCCACCAGCGGTGAAACTGCCGCAGAACACCAGATTGCGCGTCGAGCGCGTGATATTGATGAAGCCGCCACAACCTACCGGCCGCCCGTTAAATTTGCTGACATTGACATTGCCGGCCGCATCCACTTGCGCCAAGCCGAGGAAACTCGCATCCAGGCCGCCGCCATCGTAGAAGTCAAACTGGGCGCTCTGCTCAATCATGGCTTCGGCGTTGTAGACCAGGGCGAAGTCGCCGCCTTGTGCCGGCATGCCGCCCGTAATACCGCTCTCGACTGACAGTGTCAGCAGGTCCGCCACCCCCTCTTCCGATGCCACGGAAGGAATACCGGCCGGAACCCCGATGCCCAAATTGGTGACAGCGCCCGGAGTCAGCTCCATGGCAGCGCGGCGCGCCACCACCTTGCGCTCATCGAGCGGCATCGACGGCAGGCTGCCGAGGGGAATCCGAATTTCAGCCGAGAGTGCCGGGTTGTACTGCGTCGCAATACTCTGCATGTGGTTCTCGGGACGACCGATCACGACATAGTCGATCAGAATGCCGGGAACCTTGACCGACCGGGCCGACAGCGATCCGGCTTTGACTATCCGCTCGACCTGACAGATGACGATGCCACCGCAGGCGCGTGCCGCCTGGGCGATGGCGAGCTGCTCCAGCAACACGCCTTCGCGGTCCAGCGAAATATTGCCGTTCTCGTCAGCCAGTGTGCCGCGGATGATGGCGATATCGATGTGAGGCGCCTTGTAATACAGCCATTCCTCGCCCTCGAATTGAACCAGCTTGACCAGATCCTCGGCCGACGCCGCGTTCATCTTGCCGCCTTCCAGACGCGGGTCAACGAAAGTACCCAAGCCAACCTTGGTCAACACGCCGGGCGAGCGGCAGGCGATCTGGCGGGTCAGATGGGACAAGGTTCCTTGCGGAAAATTGTAGGCCTCGACCTGACCATCGAACACCATTTTCATCATTTCTTTGCCGGTCTGGCCAAAATGACCGGCGACCACGCGTTTGATCATGCCCTCATGCGCAAAGTGCGTCATGCCTGCGGCGCCGGAGTTACCCACCGCGCCACAGGCCCAGGTACTCAAATTGCGGGGATGGCCGGTATCCAGGAACTGCTTTTCGATGGCGATCAGTACCTCTTCCGCCAGACTGGACAACGCCAGTCCGCCCAGAAAAATGGTGGCGTTGTCGGGAATGAGTTGACCAACCTGGTCAGCCGAGATGACTTGCATACTTATCCTTTGTTATTGCGGGTATCAGCGACGGGTATCAGCGCCGTGTATCGGTCACGCGTATCACGGTCGCCAGACCGGTATCACCCGCCGCGCAGCCAGTAAACAGGCCGGTACCGCCACCGCGCAGCACGAGTTCTTCGATCAGTTCGATGACGGCGCGCAGGCCGGTAGGCGCCTGCGGATGACCCCAGATCAGGGAGCTTCCGTAGTTATTCATCTTCTCCCACGAAATGCCGAGGTCGTGCGCAGTGGCCAAGTCATTCACCGCGAACGGGTTGTGGGTCTTGACCGCATCCAGCTGACTGGCAGCGATGCCGGCGGCGGCCAGCGCGCGCAGGGCCGCCGGCCCGGGCGCTGCGGGCATGTAACCGGGTGCATCACGGAACATGCCAAACGACACGATCTCGATCTGGATCGCCGGGTCGCGCGACATGGCCTGCGCTTGTTCGCACGATGTCACCAGCATGCCGGCATTGCCGTCTGCCGGATGGGTCTGGCCGCCAAAGGTCACGCTGCCACCCTCCTTGACCGGTTTCAACTTGGCCAGACCCTCGGCCGTCGTAGGGAAAATGCCTTCGTCTTCGAGCAACACGCCAGACTGTTTGCGGAAGCGGCTGTCGTACAGGGGCACATCCACCATGTAGCGCTTCTGAAAAGCGCGCTCATCGGCCAGCGCCATCTGGTACTGCTCGTAGCGGCGCAGCTTGACGTCATGCTGGGCAGCAGTGCTGAAGCCATAACGGGCCGCGACATTTTCACCGGTTTGCAGCATCGCATTTTTGGCAAACGGATCGTGCGCCATGTTGTCGGTGACCCAGTTCTCGGTCTGGCCGTAGCCGCCCGTGCCGCTCGGGTCTGGATAGAACAGCACCGGGCCATTCGACTGCCGGTCCGCCATCACCAGCAAGGCGCAGCTTGCGGTGCCAGCGGCAATTTCCTGACTGGCCATCATCAGCGATCGGACGCTGGTGGCGCAGGCTTGCTGCACCGTCGGTCCGGCCACGTTCTCCAGGCCCATCAAGCCTGTCACATACGGCAGGCCATAGAACGCGCCTTTTTGTGGATTGGTGATGCCGAGAATGGCGAGGTCGATGGCCTCAGTTGGTATGTTGCGTGCAACCAACGCATCGCGCCCCACCAAGGCGGCCAGCTGCAAAGCATTCATATTGGCGAGCTTGCCCTGCCACTTGGCGAATGGCGTCGACCAGTACGCACCGTAGGGAATAAAGGACCGCATGCCAACTCCATTTAATTATTAATTTAAATTATATTTTCGCTCGAAAAATAGATAACTTATCGAGGAATGCGTATTTATAGCACACAGTTTCGCAACAGGCACGAAAATACTTCAAAATATGAAGTAAATTTGCACTTTGACCACGTACTGAAAGACGCTTGCAGAGATCCCGCAGGGCAGCATTTGGTCCAGCCCTGACCTGCCCGGCTTGCGCGTACGCCGTCAGCAGCCATGCTGCACATGCAGGAACGGTGCTCGCCGCTAGTGCGGAATTTGGGTATCAAAAGTCCGCCTCGTCGAGCGCCAGCACGGCGGCGCCGCCTGTCATGACGGTATGCGCAAGGCCTGCCGCTTGAGGCAGCACGTGTGTCGCATAGAACACGGCGCTGGCGAGCTTGGCGCGCAGGAAGGCCTCGCTTTCCACGCCGCCGCCATCTGCCATCAGGCGCTGTGCTGCCAGCGCCGCACGGGCCATCTGCCAGCCGCCAGCGACCACGCCGGTCATGCGCAGGAACGGTACCGCACCAGCCAGCACCTCGGCCGGCTGTTCCCGGTAGTGGGCCAGCACCCATGCCGCCGCCTGCCGCAATACGCCGAGCGCCGCGCGCAATTCGGTCTCGACCGCGCGCATTTGGGTACTGTCCTGGACAGCAATGTCCTGCAGCGTGATATCGACCTGCGCCAGCCAGGCACCAAGAGCGGCGCCACCGTCGCGCACCAGCTTGCGTTCCACCAGGTCGTTGGCCTGAATCGCGGTCGTGCCCTCGTAGATGGAACAAATGCGCACATCGCGAAATGGCTGCGAAGCACCGCTCTCGATGATGTAACCGCTGCCGCCGTGGACCTGGATCGATGCCGATGTCACCTCCAGCGCCGTCTCCGAAGACCAGCCCTTGAAAATCGGCGTCATCAGGTCGACAAAGGCCTGGCGCTCCTTGCGCACGGCGGCGTCGGGATGGCGCGCCGCCAAGTCCTGCGCACCCGCGATCAGGTAAGCCAGCGCCCGCATGGCTTCGATCTGGCTACGCATCGACAGCAGCATGCGGCGCACGTCCGGATGCCGGATAATTGCCACCGACTCATTGGCGCCACCAATCGCCTTGCCCTGCACGCGCTCGCGTGCATAAGCGCGCGCCTGCTGGAAGGCGCGCTCACCCACCGCCGTGCCCTCCTGCCCCACATTGAGGCGGGCGGCGTTCATCATGACGAACATGGTCTGCAACCCTTGGTTCTCCTGACCCACCAGCCAGCCAATGGCGCCTTCGCCGGCGCCGCCATAGACTAGCGTGCAGGTCGGGCTGGCCATGCTGCCAAGCTTGTGCTCGATGCTGACGCATTGCACATCGTTGCGCGCGCCCAGACCATCGGACTCCGGCAGGAATTTGGGTACCAGGAACATCGAGATCCCACGCGAACCGGCCGGTGCGCCGGGCGTGCGCGCCAGCACCAGGTGCACGATATTCTCGGTCAGGTCATGATCGCCAAAGCTGATGAAAATTTTCTGGCCGAACACGCGGTAAGTCCCATCCGCCTGCGGCAGCGCGCGGGTACGCAACGCACCGACATCGGATCCCGCCTCGGGTTCGGTCAGATTCATGGTGGCCGACCAGCGGCCGCTGACCAGATTCGGCAGGTACAGCGCCTTGAGCCAAGGGTCGGCCGCCAGCATCAGCGCCTCCACCGCATTGGCGCTCAGATCAGGGCACATGCAGAAGGACTTGTTTGAGGCCGCGAATATCTCGCGTACCGCAACACACAACAATTCCGGCATCTGTTGCCCGCCATACTCGGCCGGCATCGACAAATTGTTCCAGCCCGCAGCGACGAACTGGCGGTAGGCTTGGCTGAATCCGGGTGCGGTTGTCACGCCGTCAGGGGTCCAGCGCACGCCTTCGCGGTCACCCACGGTATCGAGCGGCGCCAGAACTTCCCGGGCAAAGCGTGAGGCCTGGGACAATATTTCCGTTGTCAACTCGAGGTCGACCAACGCGTCGCTGTCGGGCAGATCCCGGACGCGCTCAATATCAGCCAGCTCGCGCAGCACGAATTGCATTTCTTCCAGGGGGGCGATATAGGGATTCACGTTGACTCCATGTGTAGATTAGTTATTCCATGAGAGGGGCATCTTGGCCAGTTACCAATGCTGCCGTGGATAGCCGGAATGGCTTTGAGCGCGTGACGCGACTGCAGCAAGCACCGGGGCTGCGCTGCAGGAAACAGCACAGGGTCAAGGCGGCCAGCGGCAAGGCATGCCTATAGTCGAGCTTGCCCTGCCACTTGGCGCATGGCGCATGGCGTCGACCAGTACGCACTGGTACGGAAGAGACGGCTGCACGCCCTACTATTTAATTGCAAATTTAAATTATATTTTCCGCTCAAAAAAATCGATAGCGTATTGCTTAATGCGTATTTATAGCATACAGTTCCGCAACCGACACGAAAATACTTCAAATTATGAATCAAATTTCCGCTCCAATCCCTCACTGGGATACGCTTGAAAACCTCCCGGAAGGCGGCATTTTGCCCAGCCTCGACCTGCTTGAGTTCCGCGTTCAAGGGGCGGTGCTGCACCTGCGCCTGAACCGGCCGGCCAAGCGCAATGCCATCAGCGACACGCTGATCCAGCAAATCCATACGGCCTTCCTGAACCTGCCAAGCGAAACGCGCGCGGTGGTCATCAGCGGCGCGGGCGAGCATTTCTGTGCCGGCCTGGACTTGTCAGAGCTGGTCATGCGTGATCCGGCTGCTGCGGTACAACATTCCCGCAAGTGGCATGGCGCTTTCGATGCTATCCAGTACGGCCACGTGCCAGCCATCGCGGTCCTGCATGGCGCGGTCGTTGGGGGCGGGTTTGAATTGGCTGCCGCCTGCCATCTCCGGGTCGCGGACAAATCCGCGTATTTCGGCTTGCCTGAAGGTCAGCGCGGCATCTTCGTGGGCGGCGGTGGATCGGTACGCATTCCACGCCTGATCGGCAGCACGCGGATGACTGACATGATGCTCACTGGTCGCGTCTTCAGTGCGGAAGATGGCGAGCGCTTTGGCGCAGTCAACTATCTGGTTGACGAAGGTTCGGCCTTGGCCAAAGCGATTGAACTGGCGGAGAAAATCAGCCGCAACGCAGAAATGACCGCTTTCGCGGTGATGCATGCCTTGCCACGGATCGTCGAGCAATCCCCGGCAGATGGACTATTTACCGAATCCCTGATGTCGGCAATTGCTGCCAACACGCCTGAAGCGCAATCAAGATTGCGCGCTTTCCTCGAAGGCAAAGCGGCCAAAGTGGTACGCAACTAACTTCAACATACTTCAACAGACTTAACTACAACTACATCAGTCAGGAGACATCATGGAAATTCAGGGACAATCCGCAATCGTCACTGGTGGCGGATCCGGTTTGGGTGAGGCGGTCGCGCGCGAGCTGGCGCGGCGCGGTGCAAAGGTCGCCATCCTTGACATCCAGGCCGAGCGCGCCAAGCTGGTCGCCGCGGACATCGGCGGCATCGCCTGCCCTTGCGACATCACCAACGAGGATGCCGTCAATGCCGCACTGGACGCGGCCGAGGCGGCGCATGGCGTACCACGTATCTTGATGAACATTGCCGGCGTCGGTTCAGCCAAACGTATCATCGCGCGCGATGGCACTCCCGCGCCGCTGGCCGACTTCGAACGCGTGGTGCGCATCAATCTCATCGGCACATACAATATGACGCGCCTTGCAGTGGCCAGAATGGCCAAGCTGGCTGGCCTGGAAGATGGCGAACGCGGAGTCGTGGTCAATACGGCATCAGTCGCCGCGTTTGATGGACAAGTGGGGCAAGAAGCCTATTCGGCGTCCAAGGCCGGCGTGGTTGGCATGACCTTGCCGCTGGCGCGTGATCTGGCACAACATGGCATCCGCACCTGCACCATCGCGCCGGGCATCTTCGCCACGCCGCTGCTCAACGAGCTGCCACAGGAAGTACGGGACAGCCTGGCGGCGTCGATTCCCTTTCCCAAGCGCCTGGGCAAGCCAGAAGAGTTTGCGGCGCTGGCCGTTCACATCGTGGAAAACGGTCATATGAATGGCGAAGTGATTCGGATTGACGGCGCGATCCGGATGGCGGCCCGCTAACGCGAGCGAGCAATCGGCCGGACCGTCAGCGCTTCGGTTCGGCCTTCGGTGGGGCCTCGCCAGCGAGACGGTGCGCAGCGACTTTGCCGAGCAATTCGACCAGCATCGCGCGTTCGGCCGCAGAAAGGCAACGCTCCAGGTCTGCATCGGGTGGTGTCGCGATCAAGGATTTGGCGAGCTTGACGCCCGCCGGCGTCAACGCCACCTTCTGTGAGCGTCCATCTTGTTCATTGCGCTCGCGACTGATCCAGCCACGCTCCTGCACCCGGTCCAGCAGTTGTGTCAATAATGGCCCGGATAAGGCGAGTGAACTACTCAGTTGCTTCGGCGTCAAACTGGAATTTTCTTGCAGCAGTACCAGCAAAGTGTATTCAACGGGGCGCAGCGAAAATCGCTCGCCAATTGATGACTGAAACAACTGGTCCGTAGTGAGCTTGGCAAGGGTGACATGAAAGCCGACAGAGGCCTCCAAGGCACCCTTTTTCAGTGCGATCTTTTTCATTCGGAAGTGGAAGATTTATTTGACCACTGCACGGCAAAATGCCCTGTCAAAACATGGTGACCAGATCATAGCATCATAGTGATTCTCAGGAATCAAAGATGTCAAAGTTGGCACTACCACCAACAGCTCACCGCGCCGTCCGCCCATGCGACAGCGCCTAAGCCGGCGTGGCGCAGAGGGTCCGATTTTTGCGGCAGACGAATACGGGCGCCGCAAGCATCACTACCGAACAATCGATTTATTGATAGGTCAACGTCATGCCTATGCCTATGCCTGTGCCTGTGCCTGTGCCTGTACCTATTACTGGCGAGGGTCCCCGCAAGCCACGCTCCGATGGCGTTCAGACCCGCGAACGGCTGCTGCTGAGTGCCATGCGCCTGTTCGCCGAACAAGGCTACGCACGCACCTCGACGCGCGAAATTGCCCTCGCCGCAGCCACCAACGTCGCCTCGATCAGTTACCACTTCGGCGACAAGGCAGGCTTGTACCGCGGCGCTTACATCTATCAATCCTGCCCCAGTCAGTACCACGCTTTGGCCCGCCAAAGCAGCGCAGGTCAAACGCTGAGCGATACCCTGCGCGATTTCTACCGAACCATGCTGGGGCCACTCAAACAAGGCGAGGTTGCGCGCATGTCAATGCGCTTGATGCTGCGTGAGTTGATCGAACCGACCGGACTGTGGGCCGACGACATCAACCACGGCATCAAGTCGGCCCACACCGCGCTGCTGCGCATCCTGCATCGTCACCTCGGCGTCAGCGAAGCGGATGACGATCTTGCGCGGCTATCCTTCAGCATGGTCGGCCTGGCGGCGCAGCTGATGCTCACCGCTGACGTCATCGACTTGATCAGCCCCCAACTGCTGGCCGCTGACCGGGACATCGACATCTGGATCGAACGTCTGGCCGACTACGCCGAGGCCATGGTCAATGCCGAACAGCGCCGCACTGCTGCTGCAGCTTGCGCCACTTGCCAGCCACGAAAGACGCCCGCATGATCAGGTCCATCCTATTTCGCGCCGCTCAACACTTAAATTCTTCCGAGCCGTTCGTTGCACTGAAGCCTGCCATCTTTAGAAGAACTGTCGCTGCGATCCACGCCAAACGCGAGGTTCTAATCGGGCTCCGCCTCGCCGCGCAAGACTACTTGCAGGTATCGCGCAAATGCATAGGATACGCACCGGCCCAGCCACCGGGGACGGCACGCAAGCAATCTGGTTTCCGACCCGCCACTTGCGCTGGCAGCAGTGACGCGCAGCCCGAAATTTCCCGCACCAGGTTCATCAACGCGAGCGCTAGTTTTGCCCTCACGCCAAGCCAATCTTTACATTTCTTTAGACATCGCAGACGGATTTTCTTCGGTACCGGATCGTATAATGAAGAGGTAAAAATCAAGATCGAAATTATGCCTGCAGCAGCGCCTCGTACCATGCTTCCAAGCTCCGAAACCGACGCGGCACGCCGCACTTCTCGCGCCAAGTCCGGATCAATTGCCAGCTTGATGGCGGTGCTCCTGAGTGCCTGTGCTGCCGTCGGTCCCAGCTACCACGCCCCAACCGCCGAGACACTCGCGCTGCCGCCGACCTGGCAGGCGGCGCAGCCGCACCAGGGCCAGTCCGCACAATTGCAGGACTGGTGGGCGCGGCTCGGCGACCCGCTGCTGGTCGAGCTGCAGCGCAGCGCGAATGCGAATAATCCATCGATGCAAAAAGCCACCGCACGCATCGCTGCGGCGCGCGCGTCGCTCGCGAGTTCAAAGGCTGCGGGCGCACCAAGCCTGAACGGCAGCGGCAGCGCAACACGCGCCAGTGCCGGCGCAGCAAACAGCAGCGGCGGTACCATCGTCAACAGCACACTCAGTGGCGGGCTTGACGCAAGCTGGGAACTCGATCTGTTCGGCAGCGTGCGGCGCAACGTCGAAGCCAGTGCAGCCACCGCGCAGGCACGCGAAGCCGATTGGAACGACGCCCGGGTCTCGCTGGCTGCCGAGGTGGCGAGTGACTACATCACGTACCGCGCCTGCCTCGCGACGCTGCAGCTGACGCGCGCTGACGCCGCGTCACGCCAGGCCACCGCACGGATCACGATGGGCTCGTGGCGCGACGGCGCCAGCACCTCGATCGACGCCACGCTGGCCGAAGCGAGTGCGGCCAGTGGCCGTGCCAGCCAGCTGGCGCAGGAGGCCGAGTGCGAAGTCAACCTGAAGGCAATGGTGGCCCTGATTGGAATGCCGGAGCCGGCGCTGCGCCAGCTGCTCAACAGCGGTGCCGGGCATGCATTGCAAGCCGCACCGTTCGCGGTGCAAAGCCTGCCTGTGACACTGTTGAGTCAACGTCCGGACCTGGTCGCCAAAGAGCGCGGGCTTGCCGCCGCCAGCGCGAGCATCGGCCTCGCCGAGGCCAGCCGCTACCCACGCTTGTCGCTAAACGGTTCGATCACGCGCAACCTTCAGACGTCGGGCGCGACTCAGGTGTCGAACACGCCGTGGTCGTTCGGCCCCAGCCTGTCGCTGCCATTGTTCGACGGTGGCGCTGGCAAGGCTTCAGTGCGCTCGGCCGAGGCAAACTACGTCATCGCGCTGGCCGATTATCGTCAGGCCGTGAATAGCGCCGTACAAGAGGTCGAGCAGAATCTGATACGGCTGGCCAGCGCCGAGGCACGCGAAGCAGACGTGCAGCGCAGCGCTGCGGGCTACCGCGCCGTCGCCACCGCCACCGAGGCGAGCTGGCGCGCTGGTGCCGACAGCTTGCTCAGCTACGAGCAAACACGGCGCGACGCGATTGCAGCCGAGCAGTCACAGGTCACCGTGCAACGGGACCGGCTGCTGTATGGCGTGGCACTTTACAAGGCGGTAGGCGGCGGCTGGGATGTCAACGCCAACCCCAATACTCCGGAAGCACAGCGCCTGTCGCCCGCAGATGCGCCGGCATCCATCCCCACCCCGTCCAACAAGTGAGTCTCATGTCCAGGTTCCGTCGTCGCATCATTGCTCTTGTCATCGCCATACTGGTGATTGCCGCCGCCATCCTGCTGCGTCCGCGTGCCGCCACCGCACCGGCCGCCGCAGCGTCACCCGTCGCCGTACTGACCGTCGAGGCGGTGCAGCCGCAGCGCCTCGACTGGCCACTCGCCACCGGCGCCTCGGGCGGCATCTATGCATGGCAGACCGCGAGCATTTCCAGCGAGTCGGCGGGACTGCGCATCGAGCAGCTGCTGGTCGATGTGGGTAGCGTGGTGCGCAAGGGGCAACTGCTGGCGCGGCTGGCCAGCGACAGCGTTGCCGCCGACCTGCGCTCGCAGGAAGCCAATGTGGCGCAGGCGCGCGGCAAGTTGGCCCAAGCCGAGGCCGAGGCCGAACGCGCGCACCGGCTCAAGGACAACGGCACCTTGTCCGAGCAGAAAGTACTCGACTACCAAGTCAGCGCCCAGACCGCCCGCGCGACACTGGACGCCGCATTGGCCGCACTGGACGCGCAGCGCATCGCGCTCGCCCGCACCCGCATCGTGGCCATTGACGATGGCATCGTCACCGCACGCAGTGCTTCATTAGGGCAGGTGGTCACCATAGGTACTGAGCTGTTCCAGCTGATGCGCCAGCAGCGACTAGAGTGGCGCGCTGAGGTCACGGCGAGCCAAATGACGCAACTGCAGGCCGGCCAGAAGGCACGCCTCACCCTGTCCGATGGCAAGTCCGTCGATGCGCGCTTGCGCCTGGTGGCACCGACACTGAACGCCAACACCCGCACCGGTATCGCCTACTTTGATTTGCCGGCCAGCGCACTGACGATGGGGGCACACCCGGGCATCTACGTGCACGGCGAGATCCGCACGGGCGCCGGGATCGCGATCGTGCTGCCTTCAACGGCCGTCACGCTGCGCGATGGGAACAGCTATGTGTTCGAGATCAGCGCCGACGCGCACGTCCTACAGCGGCAGGTGCGGACCGGCAGACGCATCGGCGAGCAGGTCGAGGTACTGGGCGATTTAGCGGCCAACAGCCGCTTCGTCAATGGCGGCGGCAGCTTCCTGAAAGACGGCGACGCCGTGCAAGTGCGCAGTGACGCTCCACGCAACACGGCCCCGTCGAAGCGAAGCGCCTCATGAGCATCTCTGCCTGGTCGATCCGCAACCCAGTTCCAGCGCTGCTGGTGTTCATCGTGCTGACGGGCGCGGGCCTGATCGGCCTGCGCAAGCTGCCGATCCAGAACTTCCCCGACTTCGACTCGCCGACCATCTCGGTCAGCGCCACACTCGAGGGCGCCGCGCCCAGCCAGCTCGAAACGGAGGTCGCCCGCAAGATCGAAGACAAGCTCGCCACGCTCGGTAACGTTGAACACGTCACGACCACGATCAGCGACGGCGCGGTCTCGATCAACGTCAGCTTCGAGGCCGACACCAACCCTGAAGAAGACTTGAGCGCGGTGCGCAACGCGGTCGACGGCGCGCGTGCCGATCTGCCGTCCAACATGCCGGCACCGGTGATCGCCAAGGTCACGCGCTCGGGCGAATCACTCGTCACCTACACGGTACGGGCCCCGCATATCAGCGAGGCCGACCTGTCCTGGTTTGTCGATAACGACGTCGCCAAAGCGCTGCGCGGTGTCAAGGGCGTGGGCGCATTCACGCGCCTTGGCGGTGTGGAGCGTGAGATCCAGGTAAAACTCGACGCAGCGGCACTGGCCGGCATGGGCTTGTCGCCGGTCGATGTGTCGAACCAGATCGCAGCGGTGCAGACCGACGCCTCCGGCGGGCGCGGCAAGGTCGGTGCGTCGAACCAGACCGTCCGCACGCTCGGGCGCCTCGAGGCGCCCGACGATCTGGCCGCGCTGGCCATCCCGCTGACCTCCGCCAGCGGCACCAGATCAGCGGTACGGCTGGACCAGATCGCCCACGTGGGCGACACCACCGAAGAGCGCTTCGCCTTGGCCCAGATCGACGGCAAGCCGGCGGTAGGCTTTAGCATCGAGCGGCTGCGCGGAACCAGCGAGGTCACCGTGCTGGCGGCGGTGCGTCAGGCGGTTGCCACGTTCGCGGCAGCGCATCCGCAAGTCACCATCGAAGAGGCCTACGAGACGGTGCGGCCGACGCAAGACAACTACGACGGCTCGATGCACCTGCTGTACGAAGGGGCGCTGCTGGCAATCGTCGTGGTCTGGACTTTCCTGCGCGACTGGCGCGCGACCTTTGTTTCGGCGATCGCGCTGCCATTGTCCATCATTCCCACTTTTGCATTGATGAGCGCGATGGGCTACTCGCTCAACCTGATCACGCTGCTGGCACTGTCACTGGTGGTGGGCATTCTGGTGGACGACGCGATCGTGGAGGTGGAGAACATCGTGCGCCACCTTCGCATGGGCAAGACACCGATGCAGGCCGCCATGGAAGCAGCCGACGAGATCGGCCTCGCGGTCATTGCGACCACCTTCACGCTGGTGGCGGTATTCCTGCCGACTGCCTTCATGAGTGGCATCCCCGGCAAGTTCTTCCGACCATTCGGCGTGACGGCGGCGGCAGCCGTACTGGTCTCGCTGCTGGTGGCGCGCCTGCTGACGCCGATGATGGCGGCATTCCTGTTGAAGCCGCACGCGGTGCACACGGAAGCCGACGGCCGCTTGATGCAGGCCTATTTGCGCGCGGCACGCTGGTGTCAGGAGCACCGGCGCACCACCATCGGGCTGTCGGCGGCGTTCTTCGTCTC
>JBGSBQ010000021.1:0-17364 GCA_041730475.1 Sphingomonadaceae bacterium | reverse complement strand
TGCGGACAATGGCGCCACGCTGGCCGTCAGCAATCCCGCCACCGGCGCCCAGATCGGCACCATTCCGCTGATGGGGGCCGCTGAAACCCGGCGCGCCATCGACGCGGCCAATCTCGCCTGGCCAGCATGGCGCAAGAAGACCGCCAAGGAACGCGCCGCTATCCTGCGCAAGTGGAATGATCTGATCCTGCAGCATACTGACGATCTGGCGCTGCTGATGACGAGCGAGCAGGGCAAGCCCTTGGCCGAGTCGCGTGGCGAAGTGGTGTACGGCGCCTCCTTCATCGAATGGTTTGCCGAGGAAGCCAAGCGGGTCGCGGGCGAAACGCTGGCTTCGCCGTGGCCGGACCGCCGCCTGCTGGTGACCAAGGAGCCGATCGGCGTCTGCGCCGCGATCACGCCGTGGAACTTCCCGATTGCGATGATCACCCGCAAGGTCGGCCCGGCGCTGGCGGCTGGCTGCACCATGGTGCTGAAACCGGCCGAAGCGACGCCGTATTGCGCGCTGGCGCTGGCGGTGCTGGCCGAACGGGCCGGCGTGCCGCCCGGCGTGTTCAGCGTGGTGACCGGCTCGCCCAAGGATATCGGCGCCGAAATGACCAGCAACCCGACCGTGCGCAAGCTGACCTTCACCGGCTCGACGGCGGTGGGGCGCTTGCTGATGCAGCAGTGCGCGCCGACCATCAAGAAACTATCGCTGGAACTGGGCGGCAATGCGCCCTTCATCGTCTTCGATGATGCCGACCTCGATGCGGCAGTGGAGGGCGCACTGGCGTCCAAGTACCGCAACGCCGGCCAGACCTGCGTGTGCGCTAACCGCATCTACGTGCAGGATGGGATTTACGACCAGTTTGCCGACAAACTGGTGGCCGCTGTCGCCAAGCTCAAGGTGGGCAATGGCGTCGACGAGGGCATCACTCAGGGGCCGCTGATCGACGAGAAGGCGGTGCAAAAAGTCGAGCAGCACGTGGCCGACGCGCTGGCCAAGGGCGGCCGCCTGCTGCTGGGCGGGCAGCGGCACGCGCTGGGTCACAGCTTCTTCCAGCCGACCGTGATCGCTGACGTCACCTCAGACATGACGGTGGCCAGCGAGGAAACGTTTGGTCCGCTGGCGCCGCTATTCCGTTTCCACACCGACGAGGAAGCGCTGGCGCTGGCCAACAGCACCGAGTTCGGGCTGGCCAGCTATTTCTATGCACGCGATATCGGCCGCGTGTGGCGCGTCGCCGAAGGGCTGGAAAGCGGCATGGTGGGCGTCAATACCGGTCTGATTTCCAACGAAATCGCACCGTTCGGTGGCGTCAAGCAGTCCGGATTGGGGCGCGAAGGCTCACACTACGGCCTCGATGATTTCCTCGTCATCAAATATATCTGCATGGGCGGGATTTAAGGCAGCGCGTTGCCGGTCAGCCGATCAACCATGCGCTTGACGGCCGCCATCTGGTGGCCCGCTTGCTGGGCGTAGCGCGGATCGTCGTAGCTGAACCAGTCCCAACAGGCCTGCGGATTGGCCACCGGATACAACGGCGCCGCCTGCGGATATAGCAGCATGATGCGGTTGCTGTCGGCCCAGCTGTTGTAGCCCGCATGCTCGACAAAGGTCAGGCCGATGTTGGTGGGATCTTGCAGGCAGCCGTGGAACACCACGTGCAGCTTGCAGCCGCTGCCATCGTCGCAGCCCGGCGGCAGATACAGATAGCCGCTGTCGGCCATGCCATGCCAGGTCGGATTGGGCAGGAACTCGCCCTGATTGAAGCGCAGCAGCCGTCCCGCCCGCGGGCCGCTGTTGCGCGCCAGCAGCGGGCCATAGATCCATTGCAGCAGCGCGCCAGCGGCGTCATAGCCGCAGTTATTGATGTAGGGCGAGCCGAGCTGGTCGCAGCGCTTGCCATAGCTGTCGGTCGGCATCGCATGCTGGGCTGGCAGGTCGCGCCGGTAGCTGATCTGGCTGGCATCGACATAATGCCGATAATAGGTTTTCAGGTCGTCCATGACGGCGCGCGGCACCAGCGTGTCGGCGCTGCCGGACAACATCCAGATTTTGTGGTGTAACAAGCCAGCCGGCGGATCGATGGCGCCATCGATGGCCAGTAAATCGGTGACGGCGATCAGCTGCGGCACGTGGCTGCCGCCGGGCCTTACCCGGCAAGCGTACAGGGTATTGGTGCAGCTGCACGCGGTGGTGGCGGTGTAGACGTTGCCCTGTGCACAGTAATACGGCCCGCCGGCGATGATGCCGGCGCCCATCACACTGGCCGAAAACGCCACCTCGAACTGGACCGCCATGTAGCCGCCCGCCGACAGTCCCGACACGCTGACCTGACTGGCGTGCATGGCAGGCAAGCGCGCTTGCCGGGCCGTTGCGCTGGGGCAGTGCAGCAGCAGCACCAGTGGCAGGATCTGAATCAGGCGCAGGGCAGACATGGCAGGCTCCTTTACGGCAGGCGACCATTGTCGCGCAATCCTGCGGCAGGGCGGCGCACGTCCCGCTATTGTTCTGCGGCTGGCGTACGCGAGTATGGTGTTTGGCATAAAATGGTTTTTTCATTCACCCTGACCGGCTCCTTACCATGTCCAAGACCTTCGCCAAGCTGTGCATTTTCTCCTCGCTGACGTTGCTGGGCGCCGCCCCGGCGTTGGCACAGTCGGCTGCCGCGCCGGCTGCCGCGCCCGCCGCCGGCAGCTGCCCGGCTATCCTGAAACAGACCTTCAACCGCCTGCAGGATGAGGCGCCACAGGACCTGTGCCAATACAGTGGCAAAGTGGTTCTGGTCGTCAACACGGCCAGCTACTGCGGTTTTACCAACCAGTACGAAGGGCTGGAAGCGATGTACGCCAAGTACGCGCCGAAAGGGCTGGTAGTGCTGGGTTTCCCGTCGAACGACTTCGGCAAGCAGGAACCGGGCAGCAGCAAGGAAATTGCTGATTTTTGCTACAACACCTATGGCGTGAAGTTCCCGATGTTCTCGAAATCGGTGGTGTCGGGTCCGAACCCGAACCCGCTGTATGTTAATCTGATCAAGATTACCGGCAAAACCCCGGGCTGGAACTTCCATAAGTATCTGATCGACCGTAACGGCAAAGTCATCGAAAGCTTCCCGAGCAAGGTGACGCCGACTGATAAACAACTGGTGGGCGCCGTCGAGAAAGCGCTGGCCATGTAAACAAGGAGGCCGCAGGGATGGCGAACAAATCTTCTCATGCGGCCGATCTGGCCGGGCTGTCGCGCCTGACCGTCAGCGCCGTGCATGGCGTGACCGAGCTGGCCGAAGAAGTCCATCTCAAGATTATTAATCAAGCGCCGGAGTCGGTCGCCAAGCCGCTGGGCAAGGCGACTTCCTTCGTCTACAAGGCGGTGCGTGGTGTCACCCAGTTGGTCGGTGGCGGTCTGGCCGGTACGCTGGCCAAATTGCAGCCGCTGCTGGGCGAGCAAAAAAGCTGGGCTGGCCGCGAAGCGTTGCTGGCCGCGCTGAATGGCGTGCTGGGCGACTATCTGGCCGCCAGCGCCAATCCGCTGGCGATCACGATGCGCTTCCGCCGCGATGGCCAACCGTACTTGCCGCAGGCACCCGTCAGCGGTCGCATTCTGGTGCTGGTGCACGGCCTGTGCATGAACGACCTGCAGTGGCGCCGCAACGGCCATGACCACGGCGCCCAGCTGGCGCTGGAACGCGGCTATGCCACGGTCTACCTGCACTACAACAGTGGCCAGCACATTTCCGAAAACGGCCGCGCCTTCGCGCAGCAGCTGGAAACGCTGCTGGCACAATGGCCGGTGCCGGTCGAAGAGCTGGTGCTGCTGGGACATAGCATGGGCGGCCTGCTGTCGCGCAGCGCTTGTCACTATGCCGCCGAAGCGGGGCACAGCTGGCTCAAGCATCTGAGCAAGATGGTCTTCCTCGGATCGCCGCATCACGGCGCGCCGCTGGAACGGGGCGGCAACTGGTTCCACGTGATCACCGAGCTGACGCCGTACACGGCGCCGTTTTCGCGGCTGGGCAAATTGCGCAGCGCCGGCATTACCGATTTGCGGCATGGTTCCGTGCTGGACCAGGACTGGCAGGGCAAGGACCGCTTCGCCCACGGTCACCCGCTGCCGGCCGCGTTGCCGCTGCCGCCGCAGGTCGCCTGCTACACGGTGGCCGCCACCATCAGCAAGCACGAAGCCGGGCTGGCGGCCCGCATCGCCGGTGACGGTCTGGTGCCCCTGCCCAGCGCACTGGGCCAGCACGAGCAGCCCGCGCGCGACCTGCACTTCGCCGCCGACCATCAGGCCACCGTCTACCGCACCAACCACATGGAACTTCTGAGTTCCACCGAGGTCTATCAGTTATTGCTGGCATGGCTGTAGCCTAGTGTCCTGAATTGCAGATTCGTTGAATAAATATGGCGAGAATCGCACCGGTACTGCGTCACCAATGCGCGCAAGGCCCCTGCCTTGCTGTAATGCAGTTCAGTTAAGGTGCCGATCGGCTGGCAAACCCCACCGACGCAAAGCCGGGGTCAGACCCGGCGGGTCTGACCCCAGGTCTTGTCTTGGGGGGAAAGCGTGCGCTACGGCGCTTTAACTGAACGGCATTACCGGCCGTGCTGTGCTTTGTTACTTGTCTCGGCCCGATTTCGCCATATTTATTCTTCAACGAACTTGCAATTCAGGACACTAGCCTGTTAGGAAATCTGTACTTTTTCGGAGGAGATGGTCATGGCTTATGTTGATGGTTTTGTGGTGCCCGTTCCGCGCGACAAGCTGGAGGCGTACAAGGCGGCCTCGCTGTTGTGCGGTAAGGTGTGGAAGGAACTGGGCGCGCTGGAGTTTCGCGAGTGCATAGGCGACGATGTGCCGGAAGGAAAACACACCTCCTTCCCCATGGCCGTCAAGCTGGAGGAGGGCGAGGTGGTGGTGTTTTCGTGGATCGTCTACGAGTCACGGGCCCGGCGCGACGAGATCAACGCGCAAGTCATGCAAGACCCGCGGCTGAAAGAGCTCATGGAGCCGAACAACATGCCTTTCGATGGCAAGCGTCTGGTCTTCGGCGGCTTTGAGCTGGCCGTCGACCTGTAGCGTTTAGGCCAGCACCGCCTGCAAGGGGCCGCGCAGGGCGTTGCAGACCATGATTTGCTGCGCCGTTGCCAGCATGGACCGCGTGATCACCTTTTCCTCGGCGTTGTACGCCGCATCGTCCAGCAGTACGGCCCGCATCACGCCCGGCAGTACGCCGCAAGACAGCGGCGGCGTGTACCAGCGGCCGTCCAGCTGCACGAACACGCTGCTGCGGCCGCCCTCGGTCAGCTCGTCACGCTCATTGAAGAACAGGGTATCAAAGCCACCGTGCGCTTCGGCGTCGCGCCAGGCGGCGTCGTAGCGGGCGCGGATGCTGGTTTTGTGGCGCAGGAACAGCTCGCCCGACACCATCGCATCCTCGGCCAGCAAGACCTTCACCGGCTGTGGCAGCGGCGTCAGCGGCGCATGCTGGACCGAGAAGGCACCGGAGGCGCTCACGGCCAGCCGCAGGCGGCAGGCACCGCTGTGTTCCGCAGCGATCGTCATGCTGGCGGCATCCAGATACGCTTGCGCTGCCGCCGCGTCCCATGCAAAGCCGAAGTACTGTGCCGAGGCTGCCATGCGTGCCAGATGGCGCTCCCGATGGCGGATCCCGTCGCGGTCGGCATACATGGTCTCGAAGATGTCAAAGTCATGGGGCAAACCGGTCAGGAAGCGCGCCTTCAGCTGGCATTCGGCGAATTCTTCGGCCGGATCGCTGTCGAATACGATGCCGGCGCCGACTCCCATTTCGCCCTGCCGCACGCCGCTGGCCGGGTCCGGCGCCTGCAGGGCCAGCGTGCGGATGGGTACTGCCATGCAGAAATCGCCAACCTTGCGCGGACCGCAGGGATCGAACCAGCCGATCGCGCCCGTGTAGATGCCGCGTGCCGCCGGTTCCAGTTCGGCGATGATCTCCATGGTGCGCCGCTTGGGCGCGCCGGTGATCGAGCCGCACGGATACAGCGCATCGAAAATCTCGGCCAGACCGGCGTCGTCGCGCAGGCGCGCTTGCACGGTGGAGGTCATTTGCAGCACGCTGCTGTAGCGCCGCACTTCAAATAGCGCCGGTACTTCAACGCTGCCGGTCTGCGCAATGCGGCCGATATCGTTGCGCAGCAAGTCGACGATCATCAGGTTTTCGGCGCGGTTTTTCGGGTCCGAGGCTAGTGCATTGGCGCGCCGTATATTTTCTTCCTGCTGACCGGGGCCGGCCACTGCCGCCGGCGCCGTGCCTTTCATCGGCCGCGCCGTCAGCGCGCCTTGTTCGTGGCGGATGAACAGTTCTGGCGACAGCGACAGCAGCGCGCTGCCGTCATCGAGTGCAACCAAGGCGCCATACGGCACCGGCTGGCGCGCGCGCAGCCGCGCATATAGCGCGCACAAGGAACCATAGGCGTCAAAGCGCAGCCGGTAGGTGTAATTGACCTGATAGGTGTCGCCCGCTTCGATATAAGCGTGGATGCGCTGCAGCGCCGCCGTGAAGCGGTCCGGGTCGATATTCGCATGGATGTGGGCGATACCGGCCGGCTGGTCGACCGGGAAGGCGCGCGCCGCCAGCCAGTCGCCCACTTCGGCCGCCGACAGCAGCGCGCAGTGTTCGAACAACAGCACCTGCGCCAGTGGCGCTGCCGTCGTCGCCGGCGCATCGATACCGAGCAGCACCGCACCCAGCTCATAGCTGCACAGGCTGACCGCGTACTGGCCGCGGCTCAGCGCCTGCTGCATCTGTTCCAGCAAGGCCGGCCACTCGCTGACCGTGTGCGCGCGCAGCGTGCCGGCGTGTCCCGTGTACAGGCGCGAACGGGCCTGCTCCGAACCGTCCGGGCTGGCATCGTCCAGCAACGCAAAAACTTCAGTGTTCATACAACCTTTAACTCAACAACAGTGCGATCTGCAGCGCTGCATCCTGCACCGGATTCAGTTTGAAGCCGCTCTTGGCATAGCGGTGCCAGCGGCCGACCACAAAACTCACCAGCATGCTGGCACGTGCCGCCACATCGGCTTCGTGCCCTTGTCCCTCGCTGACGGCCAGCCGCAAGGCCTGCTTTAGCGCCAGTTCGACGCGGTCATAGAACTGGTTCATGCGCAGTTGCAGGCGCTCGTCCTCGTTCAGCAGTGCGTCACCGATCAGCACCCGCGCCATGCCCGGGTTATTGCTGGCAAATTGCAGCAACATGCCGACGATGTCGCGCGCCTGTGCCAGGCCATCGGTCTGGCGTTCGGCGATCTGGTTGATCAGGCCAAACACGCTGGATTCGATGAACTCGATCAGCCCTTCAAACATCTGCGCCTTGCTGGCGAAATGGCGATACAGGGCCGCTTCCGACACCTCCAGCTGGCGTGCCAGCGCGGCGGTGGTGATCTTGTCGCCTTTGGGTTGCTCCAGCATTTCAGCGAGCGCCTGGAGTATCTGCATCCGGCGCTGGCCCGGCGGTGTACTTGCCATTGAATTGATCTCGGTCGAATAGGGGAATCAGGAGCGCAGATGGTGCAGGCGCGCGGGCAAATGCCTGACAGATTTTACTTTGACATCGACATAAGCGGGGCGATTTAGCGTTTTCTGCGGGTGCGCCAGACCGACCGCATCGCCGATGCGCAGGTATTGCGTGATCCACGCGGTGCGCATGCCAAGTGCGCGGGCGCTGCGCAAATTGGCCAGCGTGTCTTCGACCAGAATACAGCGGCTGGCTTGCAGGCGATGGCGGCGCAGCAGGCGCCTCAGCATCAGCTTGGACGGCTTGGGGCGCAGCTGGCCATGCACCCGCATCGACTCTACCGCCACATGGTCGCTGAAGTGGCGCTGCAGGCCCAGATGGCGCAGTACCAGACGCGAATAGCGCTGCGGCGCATTGGTCAGCAGGATTTTGCGGCCCGGCAGGCGGCGCAGTAGCTGGCGCAGGCCCCGTTCGGCGCGGATCATCTCGCTCAGCTGATCCATGCTGTGGGTGGTGTCGAGAAAATGCTCGGCCTGCACGCCATGGTGCTTGACCAGCCCGATCATGGTGGCGCCATAGCGCTGCCAGTATTGCGTGCGCGCTGCATTGACGACGTCGGCGCTGGCCGGCGTGACGCCATCGCCCAGCACGCGGGCGATATAGTCGTTCATGTTGGCCATGATCGCCGGGAAGATGGCGTGCGAGGCATTATGCAGCGTGTTATCGAGGTCGAATAACCAGACCGGCCGGGAGCGAGTAAGATTCACAAAAATTCACAATAAATCAAAGCAATCAGAGGAAGTGATGAGACGCCAGTTTATCGTGTTGTGGAGTTGTCTGCTGTGCCTGGTCCTGCAACCGCTGTGGGCCGCTAACGGCAAGCAGGGCGCGCTGTTTAAAGTGACCCAGGGCGAACATACTTTGTACCTGTTCGGCACCATCCATGTGGGCGCGCCGGACTTTTATCCGCTGGAACCGCTGCTGACCGGCGCGCTGGAGCAGGCCAGCGTGCTGGCGCTGGAGATCGACCCGCAGGCCGACCCGCGCCGCATGGCCAGTGCGGTGCAAAAGCACGGCCTGTATGCAAAGAGCGGGCGCGCGTTCGCTGAGTTATCGCCCGGTTATCGCAGCCGGCTGGAGCGCTTGCTGAGCCAGTACCAGATCGAGGAGAGCAGCGTGGCGCGCATGAAGCCGTGGCTGCTGGCCAGCCTGCTGACGGTGCACGAATTTGCCGCGCAAGGCTACAACACCAGTCTGGCGGTCGACGCCTGGTTGGCGAGACAGGCGCACGCGCGCGGCCAGCGCGTGATCGAACTGGAATCGGTGGATAGCCAGATGGCGCTGTTCGATCAGATGAGCAAGGCCGAGCAGCTGCGCTTTCTGGAAGAGAGTATCGCCGGCATCGAAGACCATGAGCAGGCCGCGCAGGCAAGGGAGATCGCCGCCGCCTGGCGACAGGCTGACGTGGCGGCGCTGGATGCGCTGGCACTGAAGGCGCAGCAGGACGCGACATTCTCGGGACGTTTTGTGCAGACCGTGCTGCTTGATGGCCGCAATCCCTTGCTGGCCGCGACTATCGCCGGCTTGCTGGCACAGGAAGCGCGCAGCGTGGCGGCGATCGGCGTGCTGCATCTGGTCGGCGTGAATAGCGTACCGGAACTGCTGCGCAAGCGCGGGCTGGCCGTGGAACGGATTTACTGATTTTTTTGGGGGGAGGGTAATGCAGAAAAACTGGTGCCCTTTACGTGGATTGAACACGTGGCCTCTCCCTTACCAAGGGAGTGCTCTACCACTGAGCTAAAAGGGCATGATGATGTGGCAACACCTAAAATCCGGCTTTGCGCACATCGCCTTTTTTTCAGTGAGACCGGATCATAGTGCCAAATGCCTGTTCGGTCAACACCTCGAGCAATAAACTGTGTTCAATTCGCCCGTCAATGATGTGGACCGTGTTCACGCCGGACTTGGCCGCATCCAGTGCTGACGAAATTTTAGGCAGCATACCACCCGAAATCGTGCCGTCGGCGAACATCTCGTCGATCTCGCGCGCCGACAGGTCGGTGACCAGATTGCCGGCCTTGTCCTGCACGCCAGCGATATTGGTCATCATGATCAGCTTTTCGGCTTTCAGGATTTCCGCGATCTTACCGGCCACGACGTCGGCGTTGATGTTGTAGGCCTGGCCATCCTGACCGAAGCCGATCGGCGAAATGATGGGGATAAAGGCGTCATCCTGCAGCGCCTTGACCACGGCCGGGTTGATCGCGTCGATCTCGCCGACGAAGCCGATGTCGAGGAACTGGCCCGGATTGTCGCGGTCTGGCATTGCCATTTTCTTGGCGCGGATCAGGCCACCGTCCTTGCCGGTCAGGCCGACAGCCTGGCCGCCGTAGTGATTAATCAGCATCACGATATCCTGCTGGACTTCACCACCCAGCACCCACTCCACCACTTCCATGGTTTCTTCGTCGGTGATGCGCATGCCCTGCACGAAGGTGCCCTGCTTGCCGATTTTTTTCAGTGCGTTGTCAATTTGCGGACCGCCGCCGTGCACCACGACCGGATTCATGCCCACCAGTTTCAGCAGGAAGACGTCGCGCGCGAAGCCGTGCTTCAGGCGTTCATCGGTCATCGCGTTGCCGCCGTATTTGATGACAATGGTCTTGCCATGGAAGTTACGGATGTAGGGCAGGGCCTCAGCCAGGATCTGCGCCTTGATCTGCGGCGCCACCGCGGTCAAGTCGTCATTCATGCCTAAGTTAAGGTTAGTCAGTTGGGTCATTGCGAGTCCGGAAATGAAATTTGTGCGATTTTACCGCGTGCTGCTGCGGTGCAGTACGCATTATAGGGCCATCCGGTTGTATTTTTTGAGTTGATCCGCTAGGCTGCCCGACTATGAACGCTCCCGAGACCCTACACCGCCAGCTGGAATTGCTGCGTCCCTTGCTTGTCCGATTTGCACACTTGCAAATTAGGAATCATGCGCTGGCCGAGGATGCGGTGCAGGATGCGCTGATGGCGGTGCTGGAAAAACCCGAGCGCTTTGCCGGTCAGTCGTCGCTGCGGACCTATGTGACGGGCATCCTGAAGTTCAAGATCATCGACTGCCTGCGCGCCGGCAGCCGCGAGCGCCAGATCGAGTCCGGCGACGAGCAATCCGAGGACGATGCGATCGACGCGCTGTTTGTCGCCAACGGCCATACGCGCGAGCAGCCGCTGGCCTGGGGCAACCCGGAAGCGAGCTTGCAGCAGCAGGATTTCTTCCGGGTGCTGGAGCTGTGTCTCGACAAACTGCCGGCCAACTGCGCCCGCATTTTCATGATGCGCGAGTGGCTGGAACTGGACACCGATGAAATTTGTAAGGAACTGGCGATTACTTCGTCTAATGCCTGGGTGCTGTTGTACCGGGCCCGCATGCGCTTGCGCGAATGCCTGGACTTGCACTGGTTTGGCCAGCGCCAGGCCAGCGGATCCTGAACCCTGACTGGCTGCGAATATGGAAACTCCAAAAAACGGACTGAAACCGACTTGCCGTGAAGTGCACCGGCTGGTCTCCGAAGGCATGGACCGCGAGTTGACGCTGGTCGAGCGCACCCGTATGCGGCTGCACCTGATGGTGTGCGAGGCCTGTACCCGCTTCAATGGCCAGATGGGATTGCTGCGCCGCGCGGTGCGCGAGTTCCCGCTGCCGCCGGACGAGCCCAAATGAGCATCTGTAGCCGCTGCGGTGCCAGTTTTGGCTGCGCCATGGTGGATGCCGACAACGCTGCACAGCCATGCTGGTGCACGCTGTTGCCGGCCGTGATGGCGCTGCCGGGTAGCGCTGTGCAAGATGCGAGCTGCTGGTGTCCTGTCTGTCTGCGCGCCGCGCTGGCCGCACTGCCGCCGGTCCCGCCATTAAGTACTGCGCCTGACTGAGCCCCGCGTTACACTAGCTTGTCATATTACACAGGGAACACCATGCGCTTCCGCGATCTACGGATACGCGTCCGTGTCAGTGCCGGCTACGCGATCCTGATCTTGCTGATGGTCGGCGTGATCGCCGTCAGCGTCAGCCGCATCTACGCGATCCGCGCCGAGAGCGACCATATCCTGAGTCAGGACTGGGCCGCGGCGGCCGCCATCAACACCATCGACAGCCAGTCGCGCGAGGCGGCCACCCGCATCGTCAGCCTGATCATTCAGCACGAGCGCCAGCAGCGTGTGGACAACTATGCCCGCATCGACAGCATCAAGCAGATCATCGACGCCCAGCTGGACAAGCTGGCGCTGCTCGATGCCACGCCGGCGGCGCGCCAGCAGATCGAACGGGTCAAGCAGGCCCGCGCCCGCTACTACGACTCCTTCCTCGCGGTGGCCGATCTGGTCGAAGCCGAGGAACGCAGCGCCGCCGAGGCGAAAATGAACAGCATGGCGCTGCCGGCGCTGGAGCAGCTGCTGGAGCAGATCCACCAGCTGGACCAGCTGCAGGAACGCCAGATCATGGCCAGTGCGGCGCGCGCCCGTGACGACATCACTGCGTCGATGGTGCAGATGTCGATTCTGGGGGCGGCGGCGCTGCTGGTGGGGCTGGCGTTTGCGATATCGGCGCGCTCGATTACGCGCCCGCTGGACGAGGCCATTGCCATCGCCACCCGGGTCGGGCAGGGCGACCTGAGTTCGGTCATCGAAGTCAGCTCGAAAGATGAAACGGGCGAGCTGCTGCAGGCGCTCAAGCTGATGACGGCCAGCTTGGCCGCCGAGCAGGAACTGCGCCGCGCCGTCATGGTGGCCGAGGATGCGACCAAGATGAAGTCCGACTTCCTGGCCAATATGTCGCACGAGATCCGCACGCCGATGAATGGCATCATCGGCATGACCCATCTGGCGCTGCAGACCGACCTCACGCCCAAGCAGCGCAATTATCTGGAAAAGGTGGAGAGCGCGTCGAAGAACCTGCTCGGCATCATTAACGACATCCTCGATTTCTCCAAGATCGAAGCCGACAAGCTAGCCTTCGAGCAGGTCGATTTTTATGTCGAAGACGTGATGGCGAACGTGGCTGACCTGTCGCTGATGCGGGCCCAGGACAAGGGGCTGGAGATGCTGTTCGACGTGGCGCCGGAGGTACCGCGGGCACTGGTCGGCGATCCGCTGCGCTTTGGTCAGGTGATCCTGAACCTGACCAGCAACGCCATCAAGTTCACCCAGCAGGGCGAGATCGTGGTCAGCATCCGGCTGCTGGAGCGCAGCGATACGCGCGTATGCTTGCGCGTCAGCGTGCGCGATACCGGGCCGGGGCTGAGTGCCGACCAGCAGGCGCGCCTGTTCCGTCCCTTCACGCAGGCCGACACCTCGACCACGCGGCTGCATGGTGGCACCGGTCTGGGCCTGACCATCAGCAAGCGGTTGGTGGACATGATGGACGGCCAGATCGGGGTCGACAGCACCCCCGGTGTCGGCAGCGACTTTTACTTCACCGCCAGCTTCGGTCTGGCCGTGATGGAAGTGGCGCCAGTGCTGCCGGATATTTCTGGCCTGCGCGTGCTGGTGGTGGACGACAACGCCAGTGCACGCGAGATTTTCCTGTCGATGCTGAATTCAATGCAGTTTCAGGCGGTTGCCGCCGACAGCGGGCCACGGGCACTGGCGCTGGCAGCGGCGGCGTGGCGCGACGGCCAGCCCTTCAACATCGTGCTGATGGACTGGCAGATGCCCGGCATGAACGGACTCGATGCGGTGCGCGCCATGCGGCGCGAGGCCGAGCAGGCCGGCGCCGAGGCGCCGTCCTTCATCATGGTGACAGCGTATAACCGTGACCTGCTGATGGAAGAAGCGCGCGATGCCGCTATCGACGCGATGCTGAACAAGCCCGTCAGCGCTTCCACGCTGCTCGATTCGATCTCCTCGGTGTTTGGCAAGGATTTGCGCAGCTGCCGCCGGGCGCGCCGCGAGGATGACTACAAGATGGCAGCGCAGATGGTGCGCGGCGCGTACCTGCTGCTGGTCGAGGATAACGAGGTAAATCAGGAAGTGGCGCAGCAGATCCTGGCGGATGCCGGCATCCGCGTCGACATCGCCAGCAATGGCGCGATGGCACTGGCCAGGCTGGCCGTGGCCGACTACGACGGCGTGCTGATGGACGGCCAGATGCCGGTCATGGACGGCTATGACGCGACCCGCGAACTGCGCAAGGATCCCCGTCATGCCGACCTGCCGGTGATTGCGATGACGGCCAACGCCATGGTCGGCGACAAGGAAAAATGCCTGGCTGCGGGCATGAACGACTTCATCGCCAAGCCGGTCGACGTGACGCAGCTGTTCACGACGCTGGCGCGCTGGGTGGTGCCGCGTCATCCGGTGCTGCCGGAGCCGGTGGCCGCGCCGCAGCATGAGGGGCTGCCGCAGATCGCCGGCTTGCGCATGGAGGCGGCGCTGAAAAGGGTCGGCGGTAATGCCAAGTTGATGCGCAAGCTGCTGGCGCGTTTCGTCGAGACCCAGTCCGACGCCATGCAGCGCATCGCCATCGCCATCGAGAATAACGACCTGGCTACGGCGATCCGCGAAGCCCACACCGTCAGGGGACTGGCCGGGAATATCGGTGCCACCGGTATGGTCGACAGCGCGAGCCGGGTCGAACAGATGCTGACGCTGGGAGAGATGCCGGGCCGCGATGCAGCGCTGGCCAGCATGGGCATGGAACTGGAACAGCTAGTGTTGCGGATTGCGGGGGCGTTGCAAGGTCGTGCCACGACCGCCGCAGTGCCGGGCAGCGCCGCTGTTGCCGTTGCTGCCGACGGTGCCAATGCAGCCGATGGAGCCGATGGTGTCGATGCAGCAGCGGCCGTCGTCGCCGTCGATCAAGGCCCCGCCACCGCCGTCGACATGACCCAGCTGGCGGCCGACGTGGGGGCGATGTCCGCTCTGCTGGCGCAGGATGATGGTGCCGCCCTCAAGCTGCTGGAGCAGGTATGCGTGCCGCTGGCGCTGGCCGGGCAGGGTGAGCATGCGCGCCAGCTGCGCCGCCTGCTGACGCAATATGACTTCGATGCGGCGCTGGACGAGCTGAATGCCGCCGCTGCCGCCCTCAAACTACCACCGTCCTAACGAGAATGCCATGACCCTGCAAGCTGTCAAACCGACCATCCTCGTGGTCGACGATACGCCCGACAACATCGAGCTGCTGTGCGCCGTGCTGGAAGACGACTATCGCACCCGGATCGCCGTCAACGGCGAGCGTGCGCTGAAGATTGCCAACGGCGAGACCAAGCCGGACCTGATCCTGCTCGACATCATGATGCCCGGCATGAGCGGCTATGACGTCTGCAAGGCGCTGAAGGCCAATCCGGAGACCCGCGACATCCCGGTCATCTTCGTCACCGCGATGAGCGAGGTGGTGGACGAGCAGCTCGGACTGGGGCTGGGTGCAGCCGACTACATTACCAAGCCGATCTCGGCGCCGATCGTGCTGGCGCGTGTCAAGACCCAGCTGTCGATGAAGCGCGTGCATGACTTCCTGCGCGATCACAACCAGTTCCTCGAAAATGAGATCGCACGTCGCACCCGTGAAATCGTCGCGCTGCAGGATGTCACCATCCACACCATGGCCTCGCTGGCCGAAACGCGCGACAGCGAAACCGGCAATCACATTCGCCGCACCGCGTTCTACGTCAAAACGCTGGCCGAACGGCTACGCAGCAACCCGCGCTTCAGCGACTTTTTGACCGACAAGAATATCGAACTGCTGTTCAAATCGGCGCCGCTGCACGATATCGGCAAAGTCGGCATCCCTGACCGCATCCTGCTGAAACCCGGTCGCTTTGAAGGCAATGAGATGGAAATCATGAAGACCCACACCACCATCGGCCGCGACGCCATTGAGCAGGCCGAGCGCGAACTGGGTACCACCGTCGACTTCCTCAAGTACGCCAAGGAGATCGCCTACGGCCATCAGGAAAAATGGGATGGCAGCGGTTATCCACAGGGGCTGGCCGGCGATGCGATTCCGATCTCGGCGCGCCTGATGGCGGTAGCCGACGTCTACGATGCCCTGATCAGCCGTCGCGTCTACAAGGAAGGCATGTCGCATGAAGCGGCAGTGGCCATCATCCAGCAAGGGCGCGGCCAGCACTTCGATCCCGACATGGTGGATGCTTTCCTTGCATTGCAGGACGAATTCATCGACATCGCCCGGCGCTATGCCGATAGCGACCACGATATGGCGCAGAAGCGCGCCAGAGTGGAACTGTTCGCGCCGCAGCCGGAGCAAGCATGATCGATTACTGGGACGTGCTATACCGGCTGGTGACGGCGCTGCTGTTCGGCTGCGTGATCGGCATCGACCGCAACCTGCACGGCAAGCCCACTGGCATGAAGACACTGGGACTGGTGGCGTTGGGCGCGGCGCTGGTCACCATGGCCAGCATGGAGTTCCTGACCATCCCCGGCAGCTACAGCCACGATGCGCTGAGCCGTGCGATTCAGGGCGTGATCACCGGGATCGGCTTCCTCGGCGCGGGCGTGATCGTTATCGACCGTGGCTCTTCGAAGATCCGTGGCCTGACCACGGCCGCCTCGATCTGGGTCACCGCCGGCATTGGCATCGTGTGCGGCATGGGCGCGTGGCGCATCGCCGGCATGGGCCTAATCCTGGTGCTGCTGCTGTTCCTGCTGGGGCACCCGCTGGAACGGGCGCTGCACCGGCGCTGGCTGGGCAAAACCGAGCACGAACGCGACGAAATCAACCAGCACGAAGACTGACGCTCTTGCGCGCAGGTGGGCAACAGGACTAAGCTGACGGCGTCGATTCCCTTTCCGAGTACCCGCGACCATGATTTTCCGCCAGCTGTTCGACCCCACGTCCTCCACCTACACCTACCTGCTGGGCGACAGCGGCGAGGCGCTGCTGATCGATCCGGTGTACGAACAAGTGCCGCGTGACCTCGCATTATTGCAGGAACTGGGCCTGAAGCTGCTGGCCACGCTCGACACCCACGTCCACGCCGACCATGTGACGGGCGCATGGCGCTTGCACCAGAGCTGCGGCAGCCAGATCGCGCTGGCCAAAGTGGTCGGCACGCCGCTGGCCGACCGCCCCTTGCAGCACGGCGAGCGCATCGCCTTCGGCGGCCGTTATCTGGAGGTACGCGCCACGCCTGGCCACACCAATGGCTGTCTGACCTATGTGCTGGATGACCACAGCATGGCCTTCACCGGTGACAGCCTGCTGATACGCGGTTGCGGCCGCACCGACTTTCAGGGCGGCAGCGCGCACCAGCTATTTGCCTCGGTGCGCGAGCAGATCCTGACGTTGCCGGATGCGTGCCTGCTGTATCCGGGCCACGACTACCGTGGCATCACCGTCACCAGCGTGGCCGAAGAACGGCGCTACAACCCGCGTCTGGGCGGCGCCGTTGACGAAGGTGACTTCACCGGCTACATGAACAACCTGAACCTGCCGCATCCCAAGCTGATCGCGGTCGCGGTTCCGGCCAATCTGCGTTGCGGCAAACCGGAAGGTGATGCCGCCGAACCGGCCACGCCGTCCTGGGCGCCGCTGACGCTGCGTTTCAGCGGGGTTTGGGAAATCGAGCCGATGGCCTTGCTGGAGCGGCTGTCCCAGGTCCAGATCATCGATGTCCGTGAAGCCCCCGAATTCATCGACAGCCTGGGCCATCTGCCGGGTGCCAAGCTGCTGCCGCTGTCGCAACTGATGCAGCGGGTCGGCGAGCTCGACCGCACCCGTCCGGTGGTCGCGGTGTGCCGTTCCGGCGTCCGCAGCGCGCAAGCCTGCACCCTGCTCAGCAAAGCCGGCTTCCCCCAAGTCGCCAACCTCGCCGGCGGCATGCTGCGCTGGAACAACGAATAAAACCGGGGTCAGGTCTGCCAATCGGACAAAAAATGCAG